>JAQXFJ010000351.1 GCA_029250385.1 Candidatus Poseidoniaceae archaeon
GAATTTAAACCGATGCGATTTAATACACCGGTTTGTTAGGTTTGCTTGCGGGCTCGTGGTCTAGGGGTTATGACGTCGCCTTGACATGGCGAAGATCGAGAGTTCAATTCTCTCCGAGCCCACCAATGAAACACACCTATTAATCGGCTCAAATAAAAATATATTATTTCCTTTTTGAAAAAGGCAAAACAGTAAATCATAATTCCTCTGGTTCCGGAATATCATTATCGCTTAATTTTACGGATGCCACTACTCCATCGTCAGAAAATGAAAAGTCTGTTGAACCTCCGTCCCATGATTTTACATCCTCAGTTTGTTCAAAGGATTCTTCAACTATTTTCTGATTAGGTCCTATTGAATATGCCATCGGATTAACTATTTGTTCAATTACTTCACGTTGTTCAGCAGGTGGTACTGCTCGATCAACTAAGTGCGCTGTCGAATGAAATGCACCACAACCAACGCATCTAAAAGAACCAATATTATCTATACATCCGCATGATGGACAAATGGCCTTACCGGCGAATAATTTCAAACTATCTTTTGACATTTCAATCATCTAAGAACATATCATCTTGGTAGCCAGTAACCAAGTCACCTGTGCCATCTTCTTCTATAGTTACTAAACCTTCTTCATCATCAAACTCGATAATTGTACCGAACACTTCTTCATCTTCTAAAACCAATCCAATGTAAGACCCAATATCGATTTCATCTTCTTGCTCCTCTTCGGATTTTTCATCTTCCAAGGTGTCTGTTTCTTCAACTGAGTCTATTGCTTCATCATCTGTACTCTCTTCGATTTCATCTAACTCAGACTCATTTTCATCCGCAATTGCCGTTTGAACTTCGCTTCTGTCAACCGAGTTCTCTTTCATAGCACGAGCGCGAGCCCTCCATCCAGGGACTATGGAAAGTTGCAAAAACAAACTACCCATCAAACCAATAGTTCCTAGAACTATGAATAATATACCATCCCAGTAAAATCCTGCAGGCATAGATATTTCTCCTCCGTCTGCTGCAAGTGGTGCTAATGAATTCTTGCAACCGTCAATTTGTATACTCTCGTCACATGGATAAGCATCCCCATCGTAGTACGTTGTTCCATCAGCGGCAGTTGTTGAGCCAAATTCAGAATCCATTTCCACAATACCTCCTGTGCCATCGACAAATGGTGCCAATGTGGCATTAACTGTCCACAATATGATGAAGAAGACAAACGCGGAATGAACTAATGGCCACACGACATCTTTCCACTTCTTAGACATCATGCGTTTCTGCCACTTTGTTGGGAATTCCTTCTTGTTAGATAACGATGCTGCTTGATCAACTTCTTCATCATCGTGTTCTTCAATGGTCCTAACAAATTCTATCATGTCTACAAAACCATCGTCATCTTCGTCAAACATGTCCATTAATTCGTCAACTAATTCTGGTGTTATATCGTCATCGAGTTCCTTGTGTAATGTCAGACTGAGTTCTTCTTTGCTAACTTTATTATCGCCATCAATATCTAAGCTATTGAACAGTGCTGAAGGAGTATAACCTGCTTCATCCATGTAATTGGTTAGCAATTGGAATCCTGAAGCAGATTCTTCTACCAAATCAGAATCTATGTCAATATCCATCGACTCAATAATTTCAATTAGTTCAAAAGCATCTATTCTACCATTTGAATCTTCATCAATCAATGAGATTATCTCAAAAACCTCAGAAGGTGAAAGGGAGTCGCCGCAGATTTCAACAATGCCTTTTTGTAGTTCAGGTCCGGTAATCATCCCGTCCTCATCGCTATCAATTGATTCAAACATGGACCTTATGGTCATGTCTAATCCCGCAGCGGTTGAGACTAGTTTGTTAAGATTGTCAAGAGCAGAATCTGCAATTTCTTCTTCAATGAGTTCTTCAACCTCTAAACTTTCTTGTTCTACAATTGCCGCTTCGTGTTCTTCTACATCGTTAATTGGGTCATTGTTAGAATCATCTTCTTCGGACAATTTTTCTTTGCCTGTTTCTTCCTCGACAACTTCTTCACTCTCTGAAATGACCTGAGATATTTGTTCAGCGTAATCGATTGCTGCCTTTTTGATTTCTGCTTCTGTGAGATAATCATTGTTATTTGCATCATAAGATTGTGCAAATTCCAAAAATTCAGATTTATTTTCGATTGCATACTTCTCTACAATTCTATCTAATACATTTTCAGAATAATCTTTGGTCGTTTCACTGGGTTCCAACACTTCTTCGGATGTTGGTTCTTTGGAGTAAATTCCTTCTCCTGTGATTGAGAAGACTAATTCTTCTAGGCTAATAACTCCATCAGAGTTGGTGTCAACTTCGTTAATCAGACGATCTACTTGAGAAGGTGGCAAATCAGCCAAATTCATTTTCAGTAAGCCTTCGCGTAATTCTTCGGCATCTATCGAACCGTCCGAATCAGAGTCGAATTTTTCAAACAGTTTTTGTGCTTCTATACCCGTGTTATTAAACCAGTCACGGAGAACATCTAATACATCATCAGCTACAAAGTATACTCCACAATCTGGGCACATCTTAGAATCGATTGGAACTAATGAATTACAAGCACCGCACTCTCCAAGAGATGCTTCTGAAACTCCTGATATCTTGATGCCGCATTCACTACATTCTTTTGAATCAAGAGGGATTATAGCCCTGCATGAACCACATTCAGCCATTGGAGTTTCTTTTTCTTCACCGTCGGACATTGTCACACCCATTTGTCGGATTACTACCCATGATATAATGATTAACGGGTAATTTATGCTCAAATGTATATATGACTAGTCTTATTCGTTATTGGGTCTCATGGTACAGGTCGGCGGCAATCGCGCATATCTTTATGAAACTCAGACATATTCTGAGCTGTTTTCAGATATCGAGTTTATGATTGAAAAAAACCCTGAGAGTAAATTTACGTTAATTACAAGAATTCCATCTAGACGTTTGTTAGAGCAAATTGATCTTAATAGTTTAGAGACGTACTGGATGACTGAAAGTAGCGGTAACAATTCGATAAAGCCATCCATATCATCGATACTGGCAATTATGGAACAAAATATGGATGCGTCTAATGAACAGGTAATAGTAATAGAAGGGTTAGAATTTGTTGGCGATAGGATTGGTTCGCATCAACTTTTATCTGAAATAACTATGCTTGTAGATAAATTATCTATGTTTAATTATTCATGTGTTTTATGTTTCGATTTATTAGCAATGCCGGATAAAATAGCGACCAAGATAAAGTATATCTTAGATTATCTTGAGTTGTCTGATGAAACAACTAGGTCAACGATATATGAGGAAGAAGATATTCAGCCAAGTATTTCTCCTGGTGAAAATATGGAATATGAACTGGGTGAAGATGGCAATCCAAGATTAGTATATTTGTCCAAATTACCTCGAGTTGGGTTTTCTAATAATATACTAGTCAAGAGAATATTACAATGGAGGAGGATGGGTTTAGATGTTTCTGAGATAGAACCCGCGTTAAATTATCAAGAAGATAAAGCATATCACTTATACAAGTCTGTAGAAGAAAAAGTCAGAAGGGCGGTCGATTTAGACCGTTTTATTAATTCTAATTCAAGTTCCATAAATGCGTCCGATTTAGCGACTGACATATTTAGGTTAAGGCAATTAACAAGCCTGGAAGAACTAGAAAAGAAGTACTATCAGTCAACGAATTAGGCGCTCGTTTTCCGCCTCAATCCTAGATAGCCAGGCCCCATCTCTCAATATTTCAGCAATCGAAAGTAATTCGTCACTAGTTGAACGATCTTCTGTGAGCTTTGGAGATATATTACGCACTAAATCATACAGTGATTTGACAAAAGGTGCCGGGCTTAAGGTATTATACTCAAGAGCCTGACATGCGATTAATAATTCACATGCTAGTACTTCTGATAGTCTAATAGATGATTGATAAAGATTCCAACATGCTGTTGCACCCATGCTCACATGGTCCTCTTGTCCTGCAGACGTACTAGTGGAAAATGAGGTACGCGGAGCGGCGTGACCATGCATCTCTGAAAGGGATGAACCGGCACTGTATTGAACAATCATCATACCTGATTCCAAACCACTATTGGTGGCCAAGAATGGCGGTAAACCGCTCTTTTTAGAATCGAGCAATTGGTCCATACGGCGCTCAGATATTGAACCTAACTCAAATAATGCTAGGGACATTCTATCTGCACAAAGTGCTAAGATTTCCCCATGGAAATTACCTTGTGAGATGATATTTGCTTGATGTTCGGTAGTTTTAGGAAATACTAACGGATTGTCAGTCGTACTATTAAGTTCGATTTGGATAGTTTCTCTCATGCTGATTAAAGCTTCATATACCGCTCCGTGGACCTGCGGAGCGCATCTAAAAGAGTAAGGATCTTGAACTTTCGAGCAACCTTTGTGGCCAGATAAAATTTCTGAATCCTGCATTATTTGTCTTATCCTAGATGAAACCAATATTTGGCCGGGATGCGGTCTCGCAGCATGCACGCGTGCATCAGCAGGACTAATACTACCTTGAAACGCCTCAAGGGAAGTACAATAAATTACGTCTGAAATTGTCAATAAATTATTAAGATTTTGAAGAGATAGTATCGAATAACTTAGCATTTGACTAGTCCCATTAATTAGCGATAAACCATCTTTAGCAGATAATTCCACGGGAATTAAGCCTTTTTCTAATAACATATCTTTAGTTGGTATTTTCTCTCCACTATCGTTGATCACAGAACCTTCGCCAATTAATGTGATAGCCATGTGCGAGAGAGGTGCTAAATCGCCACTTGCTCCCAAACTACCTATACGGGGCACATATGGTGTCACATCATGGTTGACATAATCAACTAATTGCTGAACTACATTAGGATGGACACCTGAAAAACCCTTGGCAAATGAGTTAATTCTTGCGACCATCATTGTTTTTACTGCTGATCTAGACATTGGTTCACCCAAACCAGTCGCATGTGACCTTATCAGATTAATTTGTAAATCTTGTAATTTTTCATTCGAAATATTGGTATCTACTAACGAACCAAAGCCTGTATTTATGCCATAAACTACTTCACCAGATTGTAATATATCTTCTACTACTTTTCTAGATTTGACAATCCGGCTCCAAGAATCTTCTGATAAATTAATTTCCAAATTATCTGTTGCGACTGCATATACTTCAGCAGGCGATAATGTATTACCATCTAATTGTATTACAGACGCCATTAAATCACCCTAGGATGTCGTCTAAAATAGCATCATCGCTTATTTCAGGAATAGTTACTTTGAGTAAATTATTTTCTTCCATGGCCACTTTAATGGCTTCGATGGCTCCAGGATTACGTGCCCAAGCTCTTCTTGCCACTCCGTTGTTTACATCCCAGTGTAACATGGATTCAATCTTCTTTTGAGCAGATTTTGAGCCATCAATTAACAACCCAAAGCCACCATTTATCACTTCACCCCATCCAACTCCGCCGCCATTGTGTAAACTTATCCAAGTGGCTCCCCTAAAGGAATCACCGACGAAATTCTGAACCGCCATATCTGCAGTAAACATAGAACCATCTCGAATATTTGCAGTCTCTCTGTAGGGGCTATCCGTACCCGATACATCGTGGTGATCTCTACCCAACACTATAGGTGCCGATATATGCCCATCCGCAATTGCTTGATTCATGGCGAGGGCTATTTTACGCCGACCTACATCATTGGCATACAAAATTCTTGCTTGGCTACCGACTACTAGATTATTTTCTCCGGCTTGTTCAATCCATCTAATGTTGTCATTTAATTGTTGGATAATAGATGGTGATGCGCCCACTGTTAGACCTTGTAATACTTCTTTTGCTATTTCATCGGTTTTTGCTAAATCCAGAGGATCGCCAGAAGTGCAAACCCATCTATAAGGTCCAAAACCATAATCAAAACAAATGGGACCCATTATATCTTCAACATAACTAGGATATCGGAAACTACCATCATCATTTAGCACATCTGCACCAGCTCTTGAGGATTCAAGCAGAAAGGCGTTGCCATAATCCCAAAAGAACATACCATTTTCTGATAATTTGTTAATGGCGTCTGCATGCCTGCATAGTGTTTTACGTATTTCCATAGCAAACTTATCTGGGTCATTTGACATCATTTGAACTGACTCCTCATAGGTATAATCAGCAGGAAAATAACCGCCTTGATATGGATTGTGTAGCGAGGTTTGGTCGCTTCCCAAATCTATTTTAACGCCCCTTTCCACGATTCTTTCCCATAATTCTACAATGTTTCCAATATGTCCAATCGATATCGGCCTGCCTTCCTTTGCTGCCGAAACTAACAAATCAATTGAGTTATCTATATTGTAAGACAAATCAGTCAGCCAACCCTGTGCATGGCGTTTTACTGCAGCATGTTCATTCATTTCAGCAACAATACATGCTGCACCCGAGATGACTGCAGCTTTTGCTTGCGCCCCAGACATTCCTCCTAGTCCTGAAGTTACAAAGGTAATACCAGACAAATCCCGACCAGGGGGTAATTCCAAATGCATTCTGGCAGCGTTTAGGAGAGTAATAGTAGTTCCATGGACGATACCTTGGGGGCCGATATACATGTAAGACCCAGCAGTCATTTGCCCATATTGAGTTACTCCAATGGAATTCATAGTCTCATAATCTTCTCTTGAACTATAATTTGGTATCACCATACCATTGGTGACAACAACACGCGGTGAGTTTGGATCGGATGGAAACAATCCCATTGGATGACCAGAGTACATAACCAAGGTTTGATAATCAGTCATTTGACAAAGGTATTGCATAGTTAAGCGGTACTGTGCCCAGTTTTGAAACACGGAGCCATTCCCACCATAGGTTATTAATTCATGCGGAAATTGAGCCACTCTTTTATCTAAATTATTCATAATCATTAGCATAATTGAAGCAGCTTGTTGGGATTTTGCAGGATATGCCGATATTGGATGAGCCTTAATTTCATAATCAGTGGGTCTATACCTTTGCATAGTAATTCTGCCAAACGAATTCAATTCTTGGAGGAATTCTCTACCCAGTGTAACATGAAGTTCCGGACTAAAGTACCTTAATGCGTTTTTAATTGCAAGTCTTTTTCCTTTATCATCTAATACTTGCCGACGATTTGGTGCGTGGTCCACAGAGTCATCGTGACCCGGATGATTAGGTAAATTATCAGGTATACCAGATAATAGGGATGTTCTTAGCGTAGAATAGTCTTCTCCCATGATAATCCCAATCATTGGAGTTCTTTGAGCCTATTGTTTGACCGCTGCGTCTATGTCAGGACGCCAAAACGTAAATATTATCCCGCAAATAATCATTAATAATGAAAACGAAATGAATCCGTTCTTTAATGTTAGACCTTGATATTCAACAAGATAACCTGCTATAGTAGTTGATAATGCTGCACTGGTTCCAAGAATTAACATGTCCATTGAAAACACTCGCCCGCGGACTTCATCTTCGACCCACATTTGAGTCAGTACTGTAGACAATACCCAATTACCCCCACTTGCAGAATGCGCACAAATAATTAACAAGACCGTTAATGGTAGATATATATCTAAACTAATACCAACTAACAGGTAGAAGAAACCTGAGATTGTCACTAAGATGCCAATTAGTGTGGGCCATTTTGCTTTGTCTTTGAATATTGCACGCGCCAACAATGGACCAATACCAGTCCCAATACCGCGAGCAAAGAAAAACAATCCAAATCCAAACGCTGCACCGTAACCTGTTAATTCAGAGCCTGCCAAGACAAGGAATACACCGGCCAACCCTGCACCTGCTAAATTCCACGATGACTTTGCGAAAACAATTCTAAGCACTTTTTTATCAGAGTAAATCCTCGACCAGCCGATTCTGATATTGGCTAATGCTGTACTGAATAAAGGTCCCTTCATTTTAGGATCTATATTTTGACTAAACTTGAGTGGTATTAGCAATAGTGAAGACAACAAAAAAGTGTATGAATCTATAATGAATGCCATATCTGTGCCCCAGATACTTACCACTATGCCGCCAAGCATAGCCCCTATACACAGAGCCGTTGACCAAGAGGCACTGTCGATAGCGTTAGCAGTTATTAGATCCTCTTCATCAACAATGTTCGGTAATGCGGCGCGTTCTGCGGTTACATAAACCCCATGTAATAACATCATCAAGCCAGATAACGTTACTAGCCACCACATATCTTCAGGCCCGTCTACTAATAGAAATGATAAGGCTAGACCTACTTGCAATATGTTAGCCCATAGCATCAAACTCTTACGGCTAAACCTATCTGCTAATAATCCATTAACAGGTTGAGAGATGGCGAATAGAGCCATTCTCACAGAAAATAAAATACCCAAAAGAAATTCTGAACCAGAATATTCTAAAATTAAGAAAAATAAAGCAATGGTATTGAACCATTCACCGAGTAATGAGATTACAGAAGCTGCCCATAACCTTCTGAATTTGGCATTACTAAAGAAAAACTCGACATATCCTTTAGTCAATTTCACTCCTCCTCTGCAATCGAATCATTCCCACTTATTGTGCAAATAATCCATTTAGAGGTTGGAGTATTTGAGAAGGCAGCAGTTGATTCTAGTGGTACTAATTCGTTTGCTTCAGGAAAGTATGCTGCAAGGTTTCTTTTTGGTATATTGTATGGGATTACCAACCATTTTTGGGAAATTCGTTTGGTTCCCTTGAAATGGCTTGTAATATTTACCGGGTCCCTAGTTTTTAAATTTCTTTCTAACATGTCATGGGGGTTCATCATCAAGACTCTTCGGTTACCTTTTATTCCACGATATCTATCGTCTAGCCCATAGATAGTGGTGTTATATTGGTCATGCGATCTTATTGTCATCATAACAAACTCGTCTTCATTCAGCGAAACATCGGGAAGAGGATTGACTGAAAAATGAGCTAGCCCGTCATTTGTCTCAAATTCGCAACTATCTTTAGGAGGATTAGGTAGATAAAATCCATTAGGTTGCCTAACTCTAGAATTATAGTCATCAAAGCCACTTATTGATTGGCTGATTAAATCTCTTACGTTATCATAATTTTCAACGCAACCCAGCCAGTCTATATTGGAATCAGGTAAAGTTAAATGTGCCAAGTTGCCGATTATCCATGGTTCACTTCTCAACATATTAGACGCTGGTTTTAGTTTGCCTTGAGATTTATGAACTATCCCCATTGAATTTTCGACAGTCACAAATTGTTCAACTTCGGCTTGAATATCTGACTCTGTGCGACCTAAACAAGGTAGGATTAAAGATTCGCTTCCGTTCACTAAGTGAGACCTATTTAGTTTGGTGGAAACGTGTACGACCATATCTAACTTTGAAACAGCAGTTGCGGTTCTAGTAGTATCAGGAGTGGCAGAAATAAAATTTCCACCTAAACAGAACAAAAAGTCTACATCGTTACTTTCCATTGCTGAAATCGAATGTACAACATCATAGCCATGTTTTCTTGGCATAGAACTTTTGAGTCCCAACTCCATTTTCTCAATGAATGAATCACTAGGAGCTTCCCAAATACCAACAGTTCTGTTACCTTGAACATTTGAATGCCCTCTTACTGGGCACAAACCGGCGCCGACACGGCCGATATGCCCACCCAACAAATGCAAATTTACTACTTCTTGAATTACGTGAACTCCGTTCCTGTGCTGCGTCAAACCCATAGCCCAACAAGAGATAATAGATTTAGAATTGATAATTATATTTGACAATTCGTCAATTTGAGTTCTGGTAATCCCGGAGTCTGTTTCTATTCTATTCCAATCTATATTTTTTAGTGACTTTGCTAGTTCCTCATATGATTTGGTTTTCTCAGAGATGAAGCCATTGTCAATTGATCCTGCATCAATAGTTAGTTTGTTTATCGCTTGAAATAATGCCGCATCACCACCTATTTTAACCTGTAAATGCATATCTGCAAGGCCTGTCGAAGCTAAATTAAGCGTCATGTAGTCTTGTGGATGCTTAAATCTAACTAAACCAGTTTCTGGAAGAGGATTGATATGTATTATCTTGGCACCTTTCAGTTTAGCATCTCTAAGCGCAGTCAACATTCGTGGGTGATTTGTGCCTGGGTTTTGCCCAATTACCAAAATTGTGTCTGCGTGATTAAAATCATCCAATGTTACGGTTCCTTTACCGATACCAATA
>JAQXFJ010000094.1 GCA_029250385.1 Candidatus Poseidoniaceae archaeon
GATGATGATGGTGATGGTCTAATTGATGAAGATGTATCTGGTTGGGATACCGATGGTGATGGGATGCCCGATGGTTGGGAGGCTGCGAATGGTCTCAATGCAACCTCTCCGTCAAATGCAGATGGTCCAAACGGTGACCCTGATGGCGATGGATTAAACAATTTATTAGAATATGTCAATCCAACATGGGATACTATGTGTGGCTCAGTGCCATGTTTTAGAAATGGTCCAAATGGTGGTTTTACTGAAACAACCTCTCCATGCGATCCAGTAAGGGGTATCGGTCCTGGCGGATGTGCTACCTACACTGCAGAAGTTGACGGAATTACTTCAACAAATCCACAAAGAGCAGATAGCGATAATGATGGATTAAACGATTCATATGAAGCATTGATTTTGTTAACAGACCCAACAGCATCCGACACAGATAACGATGGTATTCCTGATGGGGTTGAGGTAAATGGTTTGTACGGAAACCCTGCTCAAGCAAGCGATCCTAGAGACAATAATACAGATGATGACGCGTTTGATGATGGTGAGGAAGATAACAACAGCAACGGTGTCGTAGACCCTGGTGAAACGGACCCAACTAGAAAGGAAGATTCCGGAGATGAAGACCAAGACGGATTGCAAAATTGGGAAGAAAACCTATCCTGTACCCTTTGGGACGTAGCAGATTCAGATTTTGGTGGAGTCAATGACGCTGATGAACTAAACGTAACCCATGGCACAGATCCGTGTGACTCTTTTGTTAATTTTGCCACGTCGATAAATAGTTGGAACTCAGGTTCCTCCTTACTAACTTTACAAGATTCCTCGGGATTCAATCCAAATGGAGGTGAGGGTTGGTACAACTCTTCAGGGACATTAATTCCGTTTAGTTACATATCAGTTTCCAGCCAATCCTTAGTCGGTGTTTCAGTTGGACCAGGTGTTGGAGTTACAGAAGCACTGAATCGGAATGGTTCTTTTTGTCATACCTCAGCAACTGCAGCAGGGACATTATTGACTACACAACAATATTGTGACGACGATTATGAGGATAGTGATGGAGACGGCCTAGCAGACTGGGAAGAGATTTTAGGTGTCTATGGTTGGTTTTCCAATCCTAGTTTGGTTGATACAGATTCAGACGGAGTAAGTGATTTTGATGAAGTATTTGATTTCACAGACCCTAACGAACCGTGTAATAATCTTCTTGATGATGATTCAGACTCATTGAATAATTATTTTGAAGACACCACTGGATGTGATTTAATATGGATTGGAATTGGCAACGGTAGTCTTGATGTTTGGGTGACTAATCCTACTTTATTTGATACTGATAGTGGCGGGGTGGATGATAGAACCGAATATACAGACGGTACTAATCCTGAATCAAATCCGTTAGATGATATTTTACCCGAAGATTTTGATGGTGACGGCATACCAGATGCTATTGAAAACCTTACAGGCACAGATTGGACTAACCCAGATACCGATGGTGGCGGAATGTCTGATGGTGATGAATGTCCAATCGCATTTTGGGGTACAGGATGCTTGAATTCACCATTCGACCCATTTGATCCTACTGATGATATTACTTCGAATGGAGTGGTTTTCTGGGCAAATAATACCTCAGGAACGGTGGATTTAGAACAAATACATCGCTGGAGGATGAATACAAATGACTTCTACACTGGGACAACTTATGCCAATTTGGCAGAGGTGCACCCAGCGAGCCCAATATTACCGAATATTGATAATTATACCTTACTTCCAGACTTATCGTTCTCCAATGGCACTGTAGACTGGGATATGACATTCAACAATACAATTGAGATAGGTAACATACCGATTTCTTCATATTATCGTAATATTACATTTTGGTCTGATCCTAATACCCAGTTGACTCGTTCTAATGATACCGTGAATCTTGGCATTGAAGACGGTATAATTAATCGCATCAATGTCAAACAAGAAGAGTATTTCTTTGATTGGAATAGTATCGCAAGTAATACCATAGCCAGCACAAATAGCGATTATCAATTAATCACTCCAGATTATTTCAATGATGTTTCTAAACCAGAATACGTTGTTAACCAAACAGTTTCTTCAGTCGTAGCTAATGCCACTTCTCAAGATGCGTACACAACTGCTCAATCATTAAGCGACTTCTTGAGATTTGGTAATGATACATTTGACTTTAAATTATATCACTCTAATATCAACTCACCGACTGGTCAAGATATTACACAATTTGTCCTACAGAATCAAATCGGCAGTTGTACTGATTACAACACCGCGTTTGTTAGTATGGCTCGATTAGCAGGAATTCCTGCAAGGTATGTCACAGGATATTCTGGCGGGCAATGGAATGGCGAAGGTTACACAGTAACTACTCAGGATTACACCTCATGGGGTGAAGTAAAACTATCAATCGATACAGGATCTAACATAGTTGACTTGGGTTGGATTCCGTTTGATTCTTGCCCACAATCTGAGAATTTGACAATCACAAACCAATCTGTTAATCCTTTGTCTTTTGATAGAGACCTTAACACAAATTTGGAATTATCAGGGGAATTTGTATTTGCCGATAACCTTACCGCAATTGACACTTATGAATTAGAGGCTTATTTTGTTCCGATTAACGAACTATCTAATCTGCCAGGTTCTGGGTTAAATGGCGATCGATTGATTGGAATTGTCGAGACTAATTCTACCGGTGTATTTACCTTCAATGATACAATAACGGCAATATTCGACCCTGGTGTTTACTCTATAGTAATACTTCACAGACCCTTTGAATTGATTTCCAATGATGTCATTATCTATTCTAGCTATGTCAATGTGACAGAAGATTCAGTTATCAACCATGAATTCCCACTGGCCGTAAACAGCCCGGTTGTGGGTGCTGGTTCATTGACTACGATTCAAGGGCAAATTAATTATGAAAATAATCCTACTGATTACTATATTGAAGATGCCAACAGATCAATCTACCTTTCATTTACCTCTAGTGTAAATGGTACAAACAATTTAACAGGTTTTGTTACTAATACTGGTGCATGGTCTGTTAGTGTTGAATTAGACGAGACGGAAGTTCTTGGGCTGAAAAATGCAGAATTATGGTTTGAAGGCTGGTTACAAGATACTGATGGGACACTAAGTCTTCCTGAATATCACTTACGGCCTTCTAAACTAAATCTTACTCTAGATGTAAGGGAAGCGCCCAATCTTACCGCAACTGTAGAAGGTCCGCTTGCAAATAATAGTATCTTCATTGTCAACCAAGATTTGTGGGTCAATGGCACTGCTAGATCATTAGGTATATCCCCTATCGATATGGAAGGTCAGTTGGTATTGTCTATGAGAGAGAACGGTACTTTTGAAGAGTGGAGTGAAATCTTTAGCATAACGGTAAATGGAACTTTTTCTGTTCAACAACAATTAACTGCTCAACTGGCTAATTTTGGTGCAGGGGATTTAGAACTTAGGTTACGGTTCTTACCTAATTCTATTTCAGCCACAGATGATGCGAATTTGTCCGTCAATGAACCTTACAAATTGAAGAGTTTCCTAACATTTGAATTCGAATCTTCACCTCAACTTCGAGGTTATGATGCATCATATGGCGTTAATTTACTAGACCATCGAGGTCAAAGTGTTAGATTTGTAAATGGTGATTTTGACTTCTCGTTCAATGGTACCTGGTACAATACTAGTTCGAATCTTTCGGGTTCGTTCCAAAAAGTAGTTCCTTTAGATAGTAATTTACCTGCAGGAGATTATCAGTTAAATATCGCCTTCAATGGCAGCGATGATTATGATTCTTCATCAGGGAATGGTTTCCTTAGAGTCAAGGCAGAGATTGGCTGGAACATCACTATCGCCCAAGACTGGACACATATTGGGAATACCACCTTCATTAACGGAACCATCTATGATGCCGTTTATCAAACGCCAATTCTAGGTGATAATATAACACAATACACGATTGTAATGATTACAGATGAGACTAAACAAATAGATTTGGCTCAAGGTTTAGTAAACAATTTGACATCTGATTTCAGTGCCAATATAACAATCCCATTCAACATCAAGTCAAATGTATATACCATCCAAGTAAGTTTTGACTTTTACAGCCAGCAACCAGAAGGAGGCCCATATTATGCCTCTGAAGATCCAATTTTTGATGAGGTGTCAGGAGAACTAACAGCACTTCCTACTCCTAGCATACTTGGTGGTGTTGAATCAGAATTCGTAGTCTCTAGCGGACAAGAGGATAGTACATTTATTGTCTTAACAAATGAAGATTTAGAGATTTCCTCAGTTGTAACAGATATCGCAGATTCCTCATTCTTACCTGGTGTGACAGTAAATTATTTCTTTGATTTCAACTCATCAAACCTCTCCATGGGTACTTCACAAACCGACGAAAACGGTAGTTCCAGTTTGATATGGCCTGCTACTTCAATTTCACCGGGTAATTATGAAGTTCTAATTTTGGTTGATGATGATTTAACAGATCCACTAGCCGTAAATAATTCTAGACACACAGGTAATTTTACTATCATCAATGTTACAGTACAAGCCAATACAGATATCCGAATTGATTCAGTACCCAATTCAATTACCGCTGGGCTAGATTTTAACGTGATAGGACAAGTAATCGATGATGATGATGCTACCAGAGTGTTAATCGAATCAGTAAAACTGAAAGCTAACTGGCTAAACAATGCTAATGAAACCTTAGTTGAATCATATGTAACTACCAATAATGGCTCATTCAATATATCTGTGCCAACTGATACTTCCAATAACGGTACTCTACGCGGTGCTAAAACTCTGGTAATATCAGTAGTTGATGGTTCTTCTAAATTCTATCTGACTTCTTCTGTAGAATCTGCAATATTTGTCTTTGGTGTCACTCAATTTGATTCAATTCAACCACTCAATGCCATTGTTGTTAACCGTGGAGATGATGTCAATATGACCTCACAACTAGTAGAATCTTCCAATCTATTCCAACCATTATCTGGATATGACGTGACTTATCAATTCCGTGGCTCACAAATTGGGACTGTCCAAACAGATGGCCGAGGGTTCGCTAATATTACTCACAATATACCCTTTAGTCAACCACTTGGAATTACCACTGTTGATGTGATTTTTGCCGGTAGCTCAGATTTATTAGCGACAAGTGCTAATTTCTCTACTATTAATGTAAGGTCACTGACTTTCCTAATTATCGATGATATAATTGACAATCCAGTTGCAGGAGATCAGTTTAACATTTCTGGTAGAGTTACATCAGATAACGGTAGTGGGCTAGAACAAGTAGACGGTTCTTTACTACCAGCAAATATCCTGTTTGATATCAATGATGAGTCAATTGGCTTCACCGTGTCTGGTGGCTTTGTCACGGCCGGTGGATATTGGAATGCTTCTATTCAATTATCACCAAACTTTGCTGCTGGTAATAATACAATTGAGGCTGCTTACATACCTGCAATAAACTTCTATCTTGGTTCTAATTCAACAACACAATTTGATACTCGAGGTTTTACTGAGGTTCGATTTATTGAGCCAGCCTTGGATATACAAGGACAGCCTACCCTTAACGACAGAGTGGAAAGAGGAAATGACCTTGATGTCAAGGTACTGTTAATTGACAATACGGGCTTGCCGGTTGAGGGTCAATTAATTACCATCACACTAACTGGAACACAGATTACTACAATCTTAACTACCGCTGAAAATGGCACTGCATTTGGTACTATACCTATTCCGGCAAACATGAGTGTGGGTGAAAAATCCGTTAATGCCATTTTCACTGGAACTCCGGGAACAACTGGATTATTAGGTTCAGAGTCTAACTCAACTTTCGTAGTGCTAGCAAGTACCCAAATAGCCATCACAGATTACCCAATTAGTTTGGTCGCTGGTGATTACATATTGGTGAATGGGACCTTATTAGATAATTTAGGTCAGCAATTAGCAATTCAAGGTATTCCATCGTCAGCTGTAGTTCATTTGATAATCGATGATGAATCAGTTGCTAGTGTAGAAACTAACTCTTCAACCGGTGAGTTTAGTCTAGGATATATGCTGCCGGACGACATAACGGCGGGATCACACACTATCACTGTCAAATTCTTTGGCGGGCGTGATTGGGTTGACCCAATCGGTGTTGGTGAACCATCAAACCCTGATTATTATCTCCCTAGCGTTAGTAGTGTTCCATTTAATGTGAGCGTTCCTACAAAAATATCGTTAATTACCCAAGGTGGAGATGTAAACCGGGAAGAAATTATGATTATTGAAGGATTGTTACTTGACTTAGTAGATAATCCGCTTAATGAATTAATTGTAGAGGTTTGGCTAGATGGCGAATTCATGACCAATGTTACAACGGATTCTGCAGGTTTGTTCACTGCAATTTACCCTGTGCCAGCAGACGCAGAACTTGGTCCTGTACTTCTTGAAATTAGATTTTCGGGAAGTCAATTTTATCTGCCAAGTGATGCAAATGGTACATGGAATATATTTAGCCACATAGTGCTAGATGTGTCCATTCCAGAAACTTTAGCTGTTGGGCAAAACGTAACAATAACTGGAAGCGTTGCAGATAACCAATTATCGCCTATCCCAAATCACCAAGTGGAATTAATCATTGAGGGAATAACCATTGCTTCCATTGTTACGGATGAAAATGGTGATTTCAGTTATAATTGGTTTGTTACCGACTTATTCGACTTCGGAAACCGCACGCTAACTGCATATTCAGGGAGCCAAGGTTATTATCGGGCAAATAGCACAAATACGACATTCTTTTTAGCCCACAGAGCAGATATTACAGCATCTTTTGACACTAAATCACAAGTTACTCGAGGAGATATTTGGGAAATTTCTGGTCGTTTGTTTGACATAGACTCACTGATTAATGAAGGACTTGAAGATGAGGATTTAGAAATCTATCTTGATGGTGAACTAGTTGCTACTACGACAACTGGCACAAATGGTGATTGGAATGTCGTTATACTGGCTACTCAGGACTTGACTAGAGGGCAGCATCAGTTTGATGTGGTATTCGAAGGCACCTATTCCCACATTGGGACAAATCAAGAATTGTCAGCATTTGTATGGGCGAATTTACAAGTTTCTATCGATTCAAGTTCAACCAACGTGGCAGTTAGATCAGATGGTACATTCGGACCAATTACTATTACCGGTTCAATTTCTGAAATTGGCGGGACCGGAGAAATATTTGAAGATTTGACCATCAACGTTGGAAATGGGACGGAATGTGCCACTCAAAGAGAAGGAGCAAAATGCATACCGAGTAGTTTGGTTAACATTAATTGGTTCAATGGTAATTTCACCATTGATACAGTTGCTCCATCTTGGTACGGATTAGGATCTCAGTATATCTACTTGGATGTTCTTGAAAATAGTTCTCTTTACATTAACGGTGTTTCTGTTAATCGGGCGATATTCATCAAGTTGAATGTAGATTACCAATGGGATATTGCTCAACTAGAAGAAAGTGGAAATAATGAAATTACCGGTGGTATAACAATACTAGCAAACGATACAGGACTGGGCGTCCCTGGTATTTCAGTGACTTACACCTTGCTAAACGAATCTAACGGGCAGTTGACAAACCCGCTAACCGTAGTAACTGACCCATCTGGTTTGGCAGAATTTGAGTTTATTTCTGACCCTCCATTTGGTGATTACGAAAGTTGGGGGTATGTAACTATTGATGCTCAAGTCAATGACCCAATTATTTCTGACAATAGTAAACTGAAATTTGAATCACTCAGGAATTCTAATGAATTTAATCCTAAATACAAATTTGATGAGGAAGAATCAACAGTACCTGCATGGGCATATTTAGTAATTCTACTCGTAATTGCTCTGGTTACTGCTGGAATTGTGACTTACCGGATGAAGAATAAGAATGAATTGTTACAAGAGGCAGCCGAAGTGTTTGCTTATACTGCTGAATTACTTGCAGCAGGTGATGCGATTAGAGAGACTATCTTCACATGCTACCAAAGCATGTGTTCAGTGTTACAACAGAATGGTTTCTTGCGAAGAGATTTCGAGACTGTACGTGAGTTTGAGGTTGCGATAAGACAAGCTATGCCACAAATTTCTGACGATGCTCTAACTGCACTTGACAACATGTTTGAGATGGCAAGATACAGCAGAGATGAAATGGGTGCTCAACATCAACAAGCAGCACAAATGGCACTCGAAAGAATGGTCCAAGAGATTTCATCGCTTGCAGCGATACCAAACCGCTGATGCTTACCAACGAAGTTTGAGTCTGTTATTGACCAGAGTTGCTGTTAGGTTTTCGGTTGTCACTCCTTCTGGGGCGGTTAATTCTCTTTCAAGAGTGTCTCCATCATCTTCAGTGATTTTTAGCTTGATAACGGTGGTATTGTTGATTTGACGTGAAAATAACTCGACCTGACTTTGTTCAACACCGAGCAACGGTATTGTCAAACCATCAGGATTTATTATCCCATTTAGTTCATCTACTAGCCACTCTAGTTTTAGCGACGGTTCTACATTTGCAATGTGTTCTTCAGGAATCATTCCAGCAGTGACTAGAACTTGTTTGTGCTGAGTTTGTACTTCGGATAAATGATTAGCAGTGGCGTGAAACTCTCCGTGCAATAGTTCCGGGCTTGTGGCTAATCCATCAGAGCCTGGTTGTTGATTCTCTTCACTTTGGCCAACTTTTTCGTCCGATATTTCGACCCGCTGCCATGTTGTCATAGGAAGTCCTCGTTGTCAAACATCAATGAACCTTTTTATTTTCAAAGTCGAGATTAGTTACGTTTTACTCTTTTGAAAAACCGTTTAGCAAAGGCTTTGGTGGTTTGTGGGTCATTAGTTGCATTCATTTTCATAGACTTTGGATAACAGTTTGTGTAAGTTCTGTCCCCATTACGCTTGTCTAGAAGCAATATCAACGCTCTATCTTCAACAGATCTAATTGGACGACCCATCGCCTGTAAAATTGAATTTATGGCTGGTTGTGTAACGGTATACCTCCATGCGTTTTCCTTACCAAACTTGTCACCAACATACTCTTTCAAGGAGTTAGACAAAACCGATGGTGGTGGATTGGGAATTCCAATACAAACTACAGAACTTAATATTCCATCATTATAATCGATGCCTTCAGACAATCTTGCCCCAAACACTCCGCATAATAGTATGCGATTTCCAGAACTTCGTTCGCTTTTTAGTTCAGCAACTATTTTGTCGATATCATCTTTTGACCAGTCTCTAGACTCAACTCTCTTCTTAACGCCTTTGAAATATACATCACCAATAATTTCATCCATCAATCGATATGATGGGCAGAACACCGCAATATGGCCTTCACTGCCATCAATTAGTGCTTGAATGTGTGAGCGCATTCGGTTCCACATAATTTCAGAGCGTTCGTTATATCTAGTTGTGACATCTTTGGCAATCAAGACAGGTCTTCTTTCTCCGGCAAAAGGAGATTTGTATGAGGTTTTTGTAGTGAGATGTTTGGGAAGTGACAAAATGTCTGCATACATTCCAGGTGGGTATAGAGTTCCTGACATTAATATGGAACCGCTACATGTTGCGAATATTTCTCCTGACAACACCCCGGGGTCTAGTAAGTGAGTAGTGATTTTACCTTCCTTGCCTTTGGTTGAAAAAACCATACATAAGGCGGATGTGTTGCCATATTTCTCTACAGTGTCAAATATGTACGAGATTCGATGTGAATCCGGCTCGGAAGATTCTTCCTCACTTTCAGACTCAATCACAACTTTGGCCAATACTTCAGAGAGTTTATTCAGTCTTTTCTTTCTGTCGACAAAGGGTCTTAAATCCGAACTTTGACCAATTTTCATTTGCCCGACTATACCTTCAAACTCATCACATGCTTGATGGATTTTTTCGGTAAACTGTGAGATGTTGACCATGATTTCATCATCATCTGATACTTGTGAATGAAGGGACCTAAAATAATCACCCAACTTAACTCTGAGTAATTTGATGACTTCAAAAGTCCATTGTACTTCTTCAAGAGATTGCATGGTATTGGCTGAAGGGTTTTTCATAGCAGAGTTTTCCAAAGTACCCATGTATTCTTCTAGTTCCATGGCTGCATTTCGAATAATTATTGGAGTAATTACACGCTCCATGCTCATTCTTATTCTGTCAGGTAAATTGTGAGCTTCGTCAACGATTAGAATACAATTGTTCAAACTAACTCCCATTGAAGGCAATGAATTCTCTCTAACTTGTTCGGCAAATATATGGTTATAATCACAGACAAGTATGTCACTATCCTTGACCGCAGATCGACATGTCTGCCACGCACAAACACCCCATGTCTTTGACTTATCCACTATTTCCTCAACATGTCGAGGGTGTTCTAAAATGAATTTTCTGACATCATCTTTGAGTCGTCCTCTGGCTGATTCACTAGAGCCTTGCTCGCACAAACATCTTCCAGTTTGAATATCAACAACTTCGCACATTGATTCCCGGCCAATAATATCAACCACTTTGATGGGGCGTCTGACCCCCTCAATCATCGAATTAATTTTTCTGACAGTATCAATGACAATTTTATGTTGCGATTGTCGACCAGTTAGGAATAATATGTGCGGTTTTTCATTTTTATTGAGGGCGGCTTCTAAAGCGGCAGCTATTGCAGCAGCAGTCTTACCAATTCCAGTAGGAGCGGCCGCGAGGTGGTGGCCATTTTTCTTTAGTGATTCACGGCACTCTCGAATCATATCTATTTGGCCTGGTCGAGGCTCAATATGCGCTAAAAACGGAAACTCGCCACCACCACCGATGATAGAATCTCCCGCCATAATTAACAGCCAATGTCGACGATTCTAAAGGATTCGCCTCGCGGCCGCACTAATCTTGAATAATTGTGCCCAGAAAAGTGGGGGGTCTGGGCACGTGGAAACCACCAACTCAGCTAGCTGGGGTGGAATTTGAGTCCCCCCAACCGCCTCCAGGGGGGGTAAAGGAGTCGTCACTGTTGCTGGTGTCTCCTCCCAATGTTCCGTTACGTGCAAGACGGGCACGCATCCGCAAGTTGTTGATGGTGACGAAACCGGATCTAATTTCATCACCCTTGAGGGTAGCATCACGATTTGTATTTTCGTTTTGCTTCATATTCCCATCCCCTCTGCACTCTCACCTTATTCTTGGTATTCTTTGCTTTTCAAAGTCAAGGCTCTTGATTTCTCAAGAGCATCTTCGAGTTGTATTGTATCTTCATCTCTTTTTATCGAGTTTGTAATGTATAACTTAAGTCCTTCAAGGGCAGCTTGTTCTTTACTGGTTCCTTCAAGTTCGTAGAGCATTTCGAGGTGCATCTTATCTCTTCTACCTAGTGGGATTTTGATAGTATCCATTTCTGGCAATCTTGGTTGTCCTCTAAGATAATCCTGGATTGCTAGTCTAACAACATCAGATCGGTTTCTTGCACCATGTTGCCCAATCTTGGCATCTAGCAGCATCAAGTCCTCTTCATTGATACGAAGAGATATGTGTGAACTTGGTGCTGCCATGTGTCTTCCTCAACATACGGTACGTTAGAGAGCATATAAACGTATCTTTTTTGGTGACGAATTGTCACACAATGTAATACGCTGGAATATGTTCTACTTAAACATGGCTAGTGGTTCGCTATGGCCCGTTTCGAATCTGGTTGAAAGAACATTTGACTGTTATAATCATATACCTTAGACCTCTAGAACAATTATGAGCGTAACACCAAGCCGAGGTCTGTATCTTTACTTGAGAACCTTAGATATTGCAATGGATGATGAAATCGTTACAGATGATGAAGCTAGTATTCTACACGTATTAGCCAATGCTCTGGGCGTATCCCCAGGCAGTACAGCTGAGTGCCTGTCAATAGTAAGAGGTGACGAAAAAAACCCGTTCGATGATTTAGAAGAGGACTATTCAGGGCACCATTTAGGTGATGTAACAACATACCAAAGTGCACTGATTGCTGCTCTTGATGATGAAGTAATTACCGAAGACGAATGGTCAATGCTTGAAGTGTTGAGAAATTTGATCGGTCTTCAGCCAGACCAGCATGGTATGATTGAGGAAGCTATTCGTCAAATGGCTGATGTTGACACTAATGGTACTAGACGTATTGAACGACTAAACCGCTTTAACACGGTTTGTCCATTCAACTGAAAACCAAGCCCTTAGCCTTGCAGGACGGGGCAACTATTAGAAGGGGGGAAAAATTGGACGGGCCATCACAAAGTGATTAGGTGTAGTAATGAGCGCTATTGAATCTATATATCAAAAAGTAATTGCCCGAGACCCAAACCAACCAGAATTCCACCAAGCAGTCACCGAAGTCCTCGAATCACTCGCTCCATTCCTCCAGCAAAATCC
>JAQXFJ010000060.1 GCA_029250385.1 Candidatus Poseidoniaceae archaeon
AAGAAGCCGCTCATTTTGGCGTTGCCTTTGGGATTCCAAATATCATCCTCAGTATGAGCGACATTGAGATCGCCACAAACCACTACAGGAGTTTCATACGCTAGATATGGTTGCAGGAAATCGCGCCATTCCGCCATCCAAGTTTCTTTGAACTGCTGTCGTTCTTCACCGCTTGAACCGCTTGGCAAATAGGTATTGATGCAGGTTACCTCTCCGTGTTTTGTAACAATTATTCTGCCTTCTGAGTCGTCGGGGTCAATCGCCGAAGGTTTGCCGGTTCGAATTACTTCCATTGGGCTGCGGGAGATTGTTGCAACGCCAGAATAGCCCTTTTTTTCTGCAGTATGAAGGTGGGGGGTGTAGCCTTCTGGCCATGACCAATTTTTGGGCAATTGTTCTGGTAGGGCTCTAACCTCTTGTAGCATCCAAATATCTGCGTCAATCGACTCAAAATATCCGTCAATACCCTTTCTTATGGCGGCTCTAATTCCATTTACGTTCCACGATACTAGGCGCATGGTATACCGGTCATGCCGGCAGTGAATAACGATTTCATATCCGTCATTTTGTTGGATAGAGATCAGTTAATGCCTTAGCAGCACTTTTACCAGTGTCTACCGCTGCATCTGAAAGAACGTAATCTGAACTTACCCACTGGCCGGCGAGTAGAATATTGTTTTTGGCAAAAATACCCCCTTCTAAGGTGCCATTATAGCCTACTATGATGCTAGATTGGCGTAGCTCAGTAACGATATTATCTTGCCAACCAGAAATGTGTTTGTCGAGAAAAGCGGCTAACTTTTCCGAACGTTGTTTTGCTGATTGGTATGCTTTGTCAGCGTCATTTATTCCACCAACGGCAATTGCCGAAATGTGTGAGCCATTAGCACCGAGCTTGGGTTGAATTGCAATATTATCAAATACTGCCATTTTGTTATCTGAATCAACGATTGCATGTTTGCCTGCCATTGGTTTTGAGGCGATACCGGCCTCGATAAAACTAGCTGTTATTTTACTAATAGCGGCAAATTCCTGCTTAGCTAAATCCTCGTCCACGGTTTCGAGCAATTGCTTAGCCATATTCACTCCACAGGCTAATATTACTGCATCACATTCAACCTCCCGTCCATCGGTTAAACAAATTTTATTTTCATTGATTGTGGCCACCTCACATTTTGTTTCGATTAACACGCCTATTTCATCTAAAGCCGCACCAAGCCTACCTACCAAGCCAATCCATCCTTCGTTTGAAATACATAGCTTGCCCTTGCGAAGTGATTTACTACGTTTCTGATTATCCCTACCGCCCCAGTTAGTGAGGAAGTTTGTGGCTTGAAAGTACGGATTAGCTGCATCTTGATTTCTCAGGGCTCGGAGATTTTCTGCGGCTTGTTTGATATTGCCTGTTGGCCGAATTAAGCCGTGACCTGCTGCTTCGATTTTGTCTAATCGCAGAGGCTTCAATGAGATTTTCGTTCTGCTCAACTTGTGACATAATTGGTAGAGTGGCCCTTTTTTATCTAGTAAGTGGGGGCCGTAGTGAAGTGAAAATCCGTCGACATTTTGCGAAGTGCCTCGCCCGCCTATGCGTGAGGATTTTTCCAGCAAAACAACGTGGTGTCCATATGATGATGCATGTATTGCCGCGGATAAGCCAGCAATCCCCGCTCCGACAATTATTACTCGCGCCACGGCAATGCTAAACTGTGATTAAGCATGAAACCATTGTTTGGATGGTTTGCTTGATTAGCCTTGTCGGCCTTCAATAGCGGAATTAAGTAACGTAATGGCTGCGATCATTCTTCTATCCATTGGGTGGCCTGGTGGTATTGTTAACAACGACTTTCTGATAATTGGGTTAAATTGTTGGTGAATGGTTATACCTTCGTGGCCGGGAATTTCAAAGTGAAATTTGGCTGGGATAAGTGGTATAAATCGGCGTAAAATAGCAATACTGTCTTCAATTAATTCGCCGTATTGATTTCCATTAACGTCTAGTAGTTTCCAACTATCTTTGATTATTGACTTCATGAAATTTCTCTTGACTGAGCCAATGTGTTCATTGGTTGACAAATCAAAAATGTCGTAAGTTGAAGCTAAATCAAGGACGCTTCTGGCTTTAATTTGTAATAGGGCTACAGTACATGACTCATCGGCATACAAGACGATGTCTTCTTTAATTTTGAAACGCTTTTGTTTGGAGTAAGCAACAACGTTTCCTTGTAGATCTTTAAACCAAAAAGCTCCACCAAGAATTCGTAAAAATTTTGTTTGGATAAGATATTGGTCCATCTCGAATAGGGGGCTCATGTTCTTTGCTCACTATTCATTTTGATATAACTATTGGCTAATTCTGTTGCTTTCTGACCGCACCCACACTCTTTGTGTAGCAGTGTAATGGTTGTGAACCATTTAGTGATATCATGGTTGGGTGATTGTTATTGTTTTACATGTCAAGCAGATAGCCAAAAATTAGTGGCGCAACGATAGTTGCATCGCTTTCAATAACGAACTTTGGCGTTTCTGCAGACAATTTTCCCCAAGTTATTTTCTCGTTTGGTGGAGCGCCTGAGTATCCGCCATAGGAGGTGCTAGATTCACTAATTTGACAAAACCATGACCATAGAGGTACTGAACGTTGAAGATCTTGGTTAAGCATTGGTACGACACAAATTGGAAAATCGCCAGCAATTCCGCCGCCAATTTGGAAGAACGCTAGTTTTGTCGATTGATTTTCATACCATTTAGCCAAATTTGTCATGTAATTTATGCCACTTAACACTGTATTGGGATTGATTTGTGATTGTATTACATGAGAAGCAAAAATGTTGCCTAGTGTCGAGTCTTCCCAACCTGGAACAAATAACGGAACTGCCATTTCTGCCGCCGCCATAACCCAACTATCCTGCGGGTTGCCCTCGATTTTTAGTTTCCCCGATTGTAGGATTTCAAAAAAGAATTCATGTGGTAATTTGCCTAGGTTATTGTTGGAACAATGATGCCATAGCGGCAGCATTACTCGCTCAATTTCTCTAATTGCGGCGTCCTCGGGGATACAGACATCGGTAACGCGGTTTAGTTTTCTGTTGAGTAGTTCGGTGTCATCTTCGCTAGACAAACTGCGCCAATCTTCAATTGATTCGTATTTTGACTGGGCGACCAGCAGAAAGACGTCTTCCTCTAGATTTGCGCCGGTACATGAAATCCCTGCAACAACGCCGCTCCTAATTAGTGGTGCTAGTGTTTTACCAAGCCTAGCAGTACTCATCGCTCCGGCTAAGGTGATGAATAGGCGCCCGCCGTCCCGGGTAAATTGAGTCAATGATTGTGCTGATTTACTCAACTCACCAGCATTGAAATGGTGATAATTAGTTTTGACGAACTCTCTGATGCTCAAATTACTCACCTCTGTGCAAAAATCGATTAGCGGTTGACCTTTGCTCTAGCACTATTGTCGGAGATAATTGTTTTAACAACTTATCAATTTCGTCAACAATTGCTTCAGCATCGGTTCCGCCACAGGTAAAACAATCAATCGCTAGCCAGCCTTTATCTGAATAACAATGAGCTGAAAAATGACTCTCATCAAGTAGAACTACAGCAGCAAATCCTGGCGGAGAAGTCGCGCCATCAAAAATTTCAATGTGTGAATGTACCCTTTTGGCAGTACTATTGTCGATAGTAGATTTCATGAGTTTTAGCATGGTCTTTCCCAACTCAGGTGTGCTTGGGAAAAAATCGGTATAGTCGACCATTACATGAAATCCGTGTGCCTTTGACATTATATTTCCCCCATATTAATTTCTCAATTTATAGATTTTGAAAGTATGAAGTGGATGGTTTTGGCTGGCTAATTTCACGACTTGCCACAGTTTGCTTAGTCCAATTACCTGCCCTTCTAGCATTGATGTGGTGGATTATTCCTTTTGTCGCCAATATTGCTGCAGTAAATTGGGTTAACGGGGTATCTTTTTGCGGCACTATCTCATTTACATCCATACTGATTACCACTCCTTTGGTAGACGAAAATAATGCTTGGATTGTTTCAACAGTTTGCCAAAAATTCAGACCCCCTGGCACGGGTGTACCAGTCGCAGGAACTAAACTACCATCTAGGCCATCAATGTCGATTGTTAGGTGTATTGGTCCTTCGATTTGGCTAATTTCATCAATCCAATTCCCCCACGTAGAATCTGTGGATTTTTGTATTTCAGAGGCAAAGTACGTGGTTATTTTGTCGTCGTTTTGGATACGATTATACTCGTGTTTTGAAAAGGCCCTCACTCCAACTTGGAATAAATGCTTGAGGCCGAAATCCATTGCTCTGGCTGCAGCGCAGGCATGTGAAAATACCTCGCCTTCAAGGTCTTCTCGTAAATCAGCATGGGCATCAATTTGAACGATTGTCAATTTTGAAAAATCTCCGTCAACCAGAGGGTGGTTGCCTGCTGCGTGGACTAATGCAGGCAATATGCCGTGCTCTCCGCCTAAAATTACTGGGAACACTTCACCATCATACCAAGGCGCAAGGTAGTTGGAAATGCCGTCTAGTTGCTGTACCAAATTATTACCTTCACCGTCCCATGCAGGCGGTGTACTAATGCGCTGCCCGGCTGGTAAATCTTCACCAAGCAACGGGTCGAATAACTCAACTTGGCCACTTGCCTCAACGCATGCTGCAGGACCTTCGCCCGTTCCTTGCCCGTAAGAAGTAGTCAATTCATATGGCACAGATAACACAACAATGTCGGGCTTGCCATCAGGTTTGGCAAGCCCTAGAAAATTGCCCTGAACAAACTCTTCTGCCACGAACCCTGCTGAATGGTTTTAGTATTGAGGGTTTGGTGTCATTTTGCTGTGGGTTTTCCTGAATTATAGTAAAAAATAGCCAAAATCACCGATGATTTAATATGGGTCGGTGTACAATATAATTAATGTTCTCGGGCAGTAAGTTCGGGGGCGGGGGTTTTTGAGATGGGTATGACACTGGGAGAATTAACTAAAGCCATTCAACAACATATCGACCTAGATATGGATAGTGAGGTCGCTCAAGGAATGGCAGAACACGCACTCGGTTTCTTCGGTTTTTACAACAGAATTATCGACAATGCGCTCGAGCCTACTGATAGAAATCTGTTTTACATGTTCCAAGACTACAATTTGTTGACTACTGAAAGCGAAGAGACAACTTTGTGGGATGGCAGAGAATGGCGTATTCACTACTGGAAGTTTAAGCCAGATCTCAGAGAAAGTGTTGAGGCTTACATGCAGAGAAGTAAGAAGACCGAAGATATCGACCCATTCGGCGATGTTTACTCCAGTGGTGATGCTGGTCAGATTTGGACTCGGGAATCAGAAAAAGTTCTCAACCCCAATGCGTTTACTAGCGACTGGTGAAGTAAACTGTTAGGCAAGCGTTTTTGTTGTTTAGCGGCTAGGGATGTCTATGCGAGTTGCGGTGGGTCTTGTCCTATGTATGCTGTTGGCGAGCATTCCAATCTCCTCTGCTCAATCAGACTCTAAGGAAGAGGAGACATGGCCTGGCGACCCGATAGACAGTCACGTTCACATGACTTGGGCTGCCTTAACCTTGGAAGTAACTGGGTGGGCTGATGACTACCCTGAAATCGTCGAGATTGCCGATGTTGGAAAGTCTGAATTAGGTAAGTCTTTGTGGGTAGTTAGGATATCTGATTGGTCTGTTGAGAATAAATCAGATGGAAGCGCAAAGGAAGTCGTTTACATTGATGGAGGACATCACGGTAATGAATACCTAGGCACTGCACTGGCTTGGTTATCTGCAAAATGGTACATTAATGGCTGGGCAGAAGGTAATCAAGAGGCAATCGATGTGTTACAAAACACCGAGCTACACATTCTAATCATGCTAAACCCTGATGGCAATGATATCGATACTCGATGGAATATCAATCAAGTTGATTTGAATAGAAATTATGACCATTATTGGAACACTTGTCCAACAACTCAACCGGGAAGTAGTGCCTTCAGCGAATCTGAAACCGCAGCAAATTCGGCATACATGAACGCCGAAGTCGCTGACGCTGATTTGTATGTCACCATGCACACGGGTGTATGGATTATGCTATACCCATGGGGCAAGTGGCCTGAACAGCCTGCTGATTGGGAATTATACCATCAAATCAGAGATGATGTTAACGATAACATATCTAGTATTCCAATCCAAAACGCCAATCAAGGGTTATACCCAAATTGTGGGACTAGTAGAGATTACGGTTATGGGGTAATGGGATATCCAACCTTTACTTTTGAAACTGACGATGAACAATTTGTCCCAGGATCCTTTGAGAATCTTAACGACCGATTAGGAGAAGAAATGGATGTTATGAGATTCTTGATTAACAACGTGTGGTATTGGCGAGCTAGACTAGACGTACAATCTCTTGAAGTATCTAATGATGAGCTGACTATCGAGGTTGTCAATCACGGCCATGCATCAACTTCTAACGCTACTTTACAATATCTTGATTCAAGTGGTCAGATTAAGTGGACTTCCTCGGCATTTACTGTTAATGCCACCAATTCAACAACGATTGTTTTGGATTCGGACGGGTTAGATTCTAGTGAGGACGGAAGTTGGCAGGTGTATTATCAAGTTAGAGTAATCAATGCCTCAAGGTGGGTTGCCGAAGAAATTAACGTGCAAGCCATCACTTTAGTTGAAGATGATGAGGCTAGTTTCTTGACCGGTTTTGGCTTATTTAATTCACTAACGACAATAATTTCGATAATCGGCCTAGCCGTTGTTATGAAGCCAGAGGATGAAGATTTGGCCAATAATTGTCTGGCAGAAATACAAGAGAATTGAAATGCTGCCTATCCTACGGCGTGGTAGGCGATAATATGGAAATTACTGTAAGCGCAAGTGACAATATCAATGGAACACTGATTTTACCACTGTATGAAGGGGTTGAAGAAATACCTGAAGAATGTGAGAGGGGTTTGCCTCAAGGAATGAAATCTCAAATTAATCGAGTTCTGGCTGACGGCGATTTCAAAGCCAAAAAGAAGTCCACTATGTCTCTAATTGGGGGAGAAGATGGCAAAGTTATTCTTGCTGGGTTGGGCAAATCTAGCGATGTTTCTGTTCACGATTTTAGGAAATCTGGGGCTGCTGTATTTGCTAGCATAAAAAAGGTTCACGGCAATGATTTCACCGTTAGGTTCAATGAAGCTGGTGTGGCTCATATGGCTGCCTTTGCTGAAGGGATGATGTTACGAAATTATTCTTATGACGAATACAAAATGAAAGATGAAGAAGAAACTGATGCTGAAAAGCAAATTAGACTTACATGCAGTGAAAAAGAAGCTGAAGAGTTGTCTACTCTAGTTAACAAATATCGCGGCATAACCAAAGGCGTGCATCTGTCAAGAGACCTTGGCAACTGTCCGCCAAATGATATGTACCCTGAAGTATTTGCCGATATGGCCTGGGAATGGGCTAAGGATTTCGACAATGTTGATGTTACCATTATTAATTATGAACAAGCAATAAAAGCTGGAATGGGTGGATTGGTCGCAGTCGGCAAAGGGTCATCTCGTAAACCATGCATGGTCATTTTTGAAATGAATAAAGATGTCAAGGGCAGATGCCCTGTGCTAGTAGGTAAAGGGATAACTTTTGACACTGGTGGAATTTCCCTAAAGCCAGGTGCAAACATGGACGAAATGAAATATGATATGGGCGGCTCCGCTACTGTCTTTGGCACCATGGAAGCTCTTGCACAAACAGGGCATGAAGGTAAGGTTGTCGCGATTACTTGTATGGCAGAAAATATGCCAGCAGCTAATGCAACACGTCCAGGTGATGTTATCAAGGGCTTATCTGGGAAGACTATCGAGGTACTAAATACGGATGCTGAAGGAAGGCTCGTTCTATCTGATGGCTTGTGGAAGGCCGGAGAATATGATCCGGATTTTATTATTGACTTCGCCACGCTAACTGGTGCTTGTGTAGTCGCACTTGGCCATGAGGCAACTGGGCTTTGGTCTAATGATGATGATTTCAGAACCGAAATACATGAAGCAGGGAATGCTGTTGACGAACTTGCTTGGCCTATGCCATTACTCCCAGCATTTGAAAAAGAAATGACTGATTCAAAGATTGCTGACACTAGAAACCTTGGCGCTGGCCGCTATGGTGGGGCAAACACTGCTGCTGCGTTCCTAAAACAATTCGTGCCGAACCGAGATTATGACAAAGATGGTGAGCAAATAACCTGGGCACACATGGACATTGCTGGAACTTACTGGGGTGCAAAAAGTAATTCCATGGTAAAGAACGGCGCAACTGGAGTTCATGTCAGAACTATTCACCATTTGATTACTAATCGTTAAGCTAAACTTTTCAATAAAGTCTAAGGGGTTTTAATCGTGAAAAGCCACACTAAAACGGCAAAGGCCATTCATTGGAGTTTCGTTTTATTGTATGTGTATGGAATTTTCAAACAAGTAAATGATTTAGAAGATCTTGAAGACAGTGGTCTGCTTATTTCTGAGATTATTTTTGCCACGGCTTTTATCGTTATTGTGATCCTAAGATATTCCTATATGAGGCGTTTCAAGACTCTCTTGGGTGCAAGAGAACCCGTACATATCGTGCACTACTACTTCGCTCGTTCAGTCCACAAAGCAATGTATGCCTGTTTTATTCTACTCCCATTAACTGGCTTGATGATCGCTGGATTGTATAAGCAAGGATATACGATAAATGCCACGCCAGACGAAAAGCAAACCGTGATGGATGTGGTATTAGATTTTCATGGATTGGTGGCTGAAATTAGTTACCTGCTGATTATACTTCATATTGGAGCAGCAATATATTCCCGGATTAAAGGTGAAGGAGTTTGGTCATCAATGGTGCCTATCCTAAAGGAAGACAAGCCAACAACTAACAAGACCGTTAAGAAAATCGCCGCCTTCGAAGAAGGAATTTATGACAAGGTGGGAAGTTGGTTTTCATCTAAAAACAACGATTAGTCGTCAAAGACTTCTACTTCTACCATTTTCTTAACAAATTCCGTCATCTTAGAATTGAACCTAGTCGCCCGAACAATGTGGTTGTCTATCCAGTGGTATTTGCCTCCGCGTGGTTTGCCAAATAAGCAGGTGTGCCATTTGAAACCGTGACTTGTGAGCCATTGTTCAGTAACCGCACGGTGTTCTTCTGCCCGAGCAGTAAAAAAGCAAATTTGATGCCCTTGGTCGTACCATTTGTTGATCTGTTCTACAACGCCATCATAGCATTCAGCGGTTGCCATCCG
>JAQXFJ010000066.1 GCA_029250385.1 Candidatus Poseidoniaceae archaeon
AATTTATGGGATTAGAGATAGCACTAGCAAGCGGCAGCAATAGCATCAAAATGGCTATCATTAACCCCCGCATGAGTTAGGACAAAACCTCAATATTAGTCAATCTCTCGCACCAAATCATCAATTTTATCGCGACGGGAAGTTTAAACCAGCCGTGCAAGTCGCCGACTCAATGAAGGCATATCGAGTATCCGGAATAGCACCATTCGGTAGCGTACGTAACAAGTTTAGTCTTGACCTTCCTGCCGACAGTAAAGCAGATGCAGAGCACATCGCTTACTCGATAATCGGCTCAAGGCACAAGGCCAAGAGGCGAGCAATAAACATCGAATCTGTTGAGGAGATAGATCCGAGAATTTCTACAGAACCAAAAATCCAACACGCATTTAGAGAGCAAATCGCAGCTGCAGGCGGCGCAATTGCTCCAACTAGCGAAGAAGAGTAATCGACGCCTTTTTCTAATCCTACTCCAGTTGAGAGTTGTATACAATGGTTGATCGCACGGAACTTCAAAACAAGGCCCGCCTAGTCGAAAGTCATCGACAACATCTAGAAGAATTACAAAGACGTATGGACCAGATAGTCAGCGTCATCAATGAACATCAGGTAACCGAAGAGGTACTCAGCCGTTTAATTTCTATGGAAGAAGCCGGTGAATCAAAAGCTCACGTATCAATAGGCGCTGGAGTGACTTTACATTACCAACACAATACCTCAACAAAAGGAACGGCCATGATTGACCTTGGCAGTGGAATATTTGGTGAAAGAAACTGGCAGGAAGTAATAGATATACTTGCTAAACGACGGGACGAGTTCACCGATTTACAAGAAACACTGTTGAAACAAGCAAGCTCTATCGAAGAAAAACTCGGGCAACTAGCCAAGGAATTTAACGAAGCAGCGGAAAAACTCCAAGCCCCAGAAAGCCAAAACCCCCCACAACCCTTAGCTCAACCACAACCGTCAGACGAGGCAAACAAATCGACACCCAAACAACGCCGCAGAGGCAGCATGTTTGGTAGCGAATTAACACTGGATGACTGAGTTGGTTTAATGGGGTTATTTGACAGATTCAAGAAACGGCTGACTGAGGTGGTCGACGAAGTCGATACTGAGGCAATTTCAGCCGATGGCGATTCAATCGAGGCCAGAGACGCCCTTGAACAAGTAAAACCGGAAATTCTTGTTGAGGAGCCAACCGCGGTCCAAGAACCCGAAGCAGTCAGTCCATTAACCGATGAAGATGATTGGGAGATTTTAGATGATGAAATCGATTCGAACTTTGCGGATGAGGTAGATGATGACTGGGAAGATTTCGACGATGAAGAAGATTTTATCCCACGCCAGCTTTCGAGGAAAGAAAAGAAACGCCAACAAAAAGAGCAGAAACGCATTGAAAAGACAAAAAAAGCTTACGAGAAGTCTATGAAAAAGCGAGGGGCATCTGAAGTTGCTCGCCCAAAAGGCTCGAAAGTTGATTTGTCCATGATGCGCACTACAACCGGAAGAAAGTTGGTAGAAGTTGCTCAAGCCCCGAAAGGCTCGACTAAGTCAGCAGAAATAGCAACAGAAGCCGGCTCAACAATCAAGGTTGATCTTGGTGGAGGAGTAGTAGACCAAGGGGGACGAGTAATCAAACCAAGTATTGCATTAGATAATATGCTGGAAGAACTGGAGTGGGTATTGCTTGAATCAGATATTTCTAGCGATGCTGTAACAGCAGTAATCGGAGCACTAAAGACCAATCTAGTGGGTTCTAGGCTCAGAAAAGGAGCTGATTTGTCTAAGGTTGTCGAAGCAGCATTGAAACGTTCCTTGAAAGGTCTTCTAGCGGCTGGCTATTGGGATTTCGACGCCTCAGTACAATCTTTTATCGATTCTGGTGATACTCCGGTAGTTATTATGTTGGTTGGAGTTAACGGTACAGGGAAGACCACTACTGCAGCTAAAATTGCTAAGCGCCTACAAAACAACAACCTCACAGTTATCGCAGCCGCAGGTGATACCTTCAGAGCCGGTGCAATACAACAGTTAGAGGCACACTGCGAGAACTTAGGAATTCGATGCGTATCAACTCAACGCGGCGGAGATACCGCAGCAGTAGCCAGAGACGCGATTGAATCAGCCCAAGCGCGTGGAATTGATGTAGTGCTAGTAGATACTGCGGGGCGAATGCAGAACAAGACCAATTTAATGAATGAACTAAACAAAGTCCGCCGTGTTGCAAACCCTCATTTGACGTTATTTGTCGGCGATTCTCTTGCCGGGAATGATGCAGTAGACCAAGCAAGAATGTTTCAAGAGATTATGAAATTCGACGGTGCAGTGCTTACTAAATTGGACACTGACGCTAAAGGCGGTGCAGGTTTATCAATTGCTTTTGCCACAGGAAGACCAATAGTTTTCGCTGGTACCGGGCAAGGGTATGAAGACTTGAAGCAATTTGACCCAGACTGGCTGTTAAACCAGTTATTTGAATGAATTTTAGAGGGCGTTATTATGTCAGAAGTATTTTCCGATGAAGACACAACAAGACTGTTTCAATTAGTGCACATGTTCCAACGCAGTGCTTTGTTACACATGGGATATATTCCAGATCAAAACGGTAACAAATATTACGATCTTGCAGAGGCCAAAGAAGCAATAGATTTGCTTACCATGTTGCAGAACAAAACTAAAGGCAACTTAATCGATCGAGAAACACAATTACTGCGCACAGTCATCAGTGAGTTGCAATTACAATTTACCCGAGCACCAACATTACACCGACAAGCTAAGGACGAAGAAGGGCAATCAGCAACAATTCGTGAAACCTTTGCCAATCCTCAAGACGGCCCGGTTGAGGAATTATCTTCGGATAATGAGGAAGAATGAGACCATTCTTCCGGTTGTTTGATGAGTTAGTTCTTGTTCGCTGGGATAGATTGACATGGCTTATGTCTCCAATACCCAAGACGAAGCGGCCCCAACAGTCCTTATTGTTGAGTCAAATGTAATGTCTGTACAGCGACTTACTACTATCTTCAAAATAAAAGACTTCAATATCGAACTTTGTGAAGACGGCGACAAAGCAGTAGACGAATACATACGCTTAGATCCTGAATTAGTGGTAATCTCACTAGACATTCCATCGCTTGATGGACACCTAGCAGCACTTGAGATGAGAGAACACGGTGGTGAGGCAAGAATCATGTTTGTTGCACCAAGACGCTTAGCCAAACTAGCAGCCGATGCGCAATTT
>JAQXFJ010000089.1 GCA_029250385.1 Candidatus Poseidoniaceae archaeon
AACTTCCCCCGCTTCGTTGCCAACAACAACACGGTTACCTCTAGCCACAATATTGCTTATCTTGCTACAACTCATCGCTGTAATTTGTTGCCCACTATCACAGTAAATCACTTTCAGCGTCCCGTTTAACCCATCAGGCTGCGCGTACCAGAAGGTTTGGATTTTATTAATCTCAAAACCGATTGCGTGGGCTGAAGTTTGGAGGTTTTTCATCGCCCATAATTTAGATTTATTATTATCAAAAGATTGAACTGAATGTTCTGCAACAACAATTAGGTTTTCTTGGTTATCTGTTAAAAACCCTTCAATTGATTCACCCGGTATATTAGTAATGTTATCATCGATGGAAGATATATCTCCGTTAGCATGACCAAACAACGGCCTACTACCAATCAATCCGCCAAAGGTAACTGGTGAATTGGAGTCTAATTGTTGATAGTTTAAATCTCCATCCTGATTGATTGTTGCTATACCCATTTTTGGCCTCCCAAGACCTATAATTACCGCATTATTATCGGGAAAAATAGTCCACGGGCGCTCATCCATATGCTTGGTCCACAAGTGTTCTCCATCAAAGGAAAAACACCAAACTGCTGAATCGATAAAATCATTGTGCTCTATATCGTAAACTGAGGACGTAGCGTAAACACGTTCTCCGTGAATAACCACCTCATCGGCACTACCTTCAAGAGCAAATTGCCACATAACTTTCCCGGAAGTTCGGCTCACTGCTACGATATGTAGGCCTGCTGTGGCAAATACAAACTCTTGATTAGATATGATGCATCCAATTCTGTCTGGTAACTTGGTTGACCAACTATTGTCTCCATCACAATCCCAATATGACAGCATACCGCTCCACCCACCAGCAATGATGTCGTTTGATTCATCAATTGATAATGATGACACGGGCTCACCCAGCAAACGGGTCATCCAACATGCGCCAATCATGTTCATTGAGCCTGTTAGGCTGTTGGAGGTGATAATACAGACGGAAGATTGCTCAAGGTTTTACTTAATTGAGTGTACGACGTGGTTTACTGATTGTAAAGGTTAGGATGAAGGCAACTAAACTAAACATACAGGCTGAATAGTAATGGCCCATGGTAAAGAATGACAAAACTGATGCTGTTCTAAGTAGATAGACGGATCCTGTTTTCATCGACCAAATAGCGAAACCTGCTGCAATAACCGCCAAACTGACAAAACCAATGCCGATTGTCGAATAAATCATCGACGCACCTGAATCCATAAGCGGGTGGTCCATTTGTTTGGCTGAATTATCAATTTCTCTGATTGTACAGTTTGTTGTACCATCAGTGCATGGCTGGTCAGCAAACGTATCTTGAGAAGGAATGTTGAAATCAATACTAGTGAAACCTATGGGCTCAAATAGTGCTGGAGGAGATAGTAGTACTCGGTTAGAATAGCGATCTTTGAAGTCATTTCTATCGACTATTATGTCGACTCGAGTAATGCCGGGATCTAGTAGTTCAATTTCAAAAAATCCATCGCCGCTCGTTTCAGTTGAACTAGTGTTCCAATAATCCCCCTCATACCAAGAGATGTAGACTGTTGCATTGTCGATTGGTTCACCTTGGTCATCATATACGTGGCCGTTAAAAATAGCAGATTCGTCAGGTGCATTTTGAGCAAATCGAAATACAAACTCATCTGGTCTAACAAGTCCTGATTCGGGTTGTGTGAAATCAAGTCCGTTAACTAGGCCAAGTAAGCAAGTTATGAGAACTAAAACTGCTATTGAATGGCCTACTCTGGTTAGTTCGTTAACCTCAATGGTCAATTTGCTTTCTGTTGTTGTAAACATCAAGTCGTTGACTGGTTCAACAAGCCCAGTTAACTCATCAATATAGTCCGAATCCGATACGTCGTCTTCGCCCATAAAATTGCTAGAACTTCTTCCTACTTGACTCCAATGCGTCCTTTAGAATTAGCAATAAGTCTAGCAAGAGATTGGTCGCTAATCCAAACTTGCATTGTGATTACTCCCTTTTTGTCTACTGTTTTGTCAATAACCATTGCTGCATCATATACATCTGCAACATACCCTTCAATATCTCTCCCCGCATCTGCTGGAATAACTACTAAAGTTGCGGGTTGACCAAATAGTAAAGCCAGCATCTCGTCTTGTAATTCATTGATTCCAAGGTCTTGATGAACTGAAATAGACATCGGTTGGCCGTAACCATAATCGATTACCATCGCTTCTTTTTGCGCAAGTTCTTGAGGCTTTAAAGATTCAATTTTGGTTAAAACACACATTATTTTCCGCTCAGACAAGATTTCTTCTGTTTGATCCTCGCTAAGATACCTGGCATTAATTTCTCGCCTAGTTGCGGAAAGTTTTCTTTCAAATTCACTAATCTCATCTGTTGCATCGACGAGCAATAGCAACATATCGCACTCTAGTGCCTCAGCAAGTGTGGCTCTAAATGCATCGAGGGTTGCGTTGGGTAAATTATCAATAAAGCCAATCGTATCAGCAAGTAGTACTCTTGGACTAGCCGCAAGACGGCCTACTGTCGTCTCTAGAGTTGAAAATAGTTTATCTTCTACAAGTACCTCTTTCCCTGACATTTTGAGGAAAAAGCTAGATTTGCCTGCATTGGTGTATCCGGCAATTCCCACAGTCACTGCGCCGCTCCTCATTCTTTGGCGCCGTCTCTCTGCCTGAGCCTTTGAGTGCTTTTGCTGACGTTTTCTCAAAGAGGTTAATTCACGATTAATGTTAGCAATTACTGCTTGCAATGCAGTCACTCCGCCGCCACCATAACCGGCTCGCTCCCCGGTTGTTGTTTGATTAGCAAGTTCTCTAAGTACGGTTCTATCTGATTGTAATCTAGCGATTCTAACCTGCGTTCTTGCTTCTAGAGAATTTGCGTGTGAGGTAAATAGTGAAAGTAATAGTCGGACTCTATCCCAAACTTCTACTCCTGCAGCCTCACCCACAGCAACAAGTTGTCTTGGTGTTGCATTGGTGTGAATCAATACCAAATCGACTTTTGACCATGGGTGGCCGTCAACTCGTAATCTAAGTTCGTCTGCTACATCTTGTAATCTGCCTTTACCGAAATAGCCCTTGGCATCGATTGAACCGGGTTGGATGATCTTCTCGACGATAATTATCCCCATTGTTTCAGCCAATTGGCAAAACTCATTTGTATCTTCTACGCCTCGAACTAATAGCAGTGCTCGGCGACCTTGGTGATTGGTACGAGCCTCACCAAGTGACACTCCTCCTGCTCCAGCAAGAACCTCGTAATTTGGTTCCTGCTTCGCCATATTTGGTCCAAGAGTCATCCTCATATCAGCCCACCCCTTCGAAGGGCCATGGTCGAATCATACACAGCCACTATCCAATGGTCTGGAGATGCTGCGCTAGGCACGGTATTATTGGCTGCTGCTAGCCGTCCGGGTTGCTCGGCAAAATTAACTGAAAGTGATGGAGTTGCTGAATTAAAAATAGTAGTTGAAGATTCTTCAATACAATCTCTTAGAGACAGGGTTGACGAGTTGATGGTCGCTTTGTCGGATATTGAGGAAAGCCGGCAATAAGTTCATTTTAGGTCTAATATAACTGGTGCATGATCGGAAATATCTAGGCCCCCTTGTCGCTCGATACGGACATCTTTGACTAGTTTATTGGCTGCTTTGTTAAGTAAGAAATAATCTATTCTCCAACCTCTATCTTTTGCTCTAGCTTGTCCCCGATTTGACCACCAACTGTATTTCTGGACGCCGTGGCCCACATGCTCCCTAAACACGTCGTGCCACCCATCGTCTAATAATTGGGAAAACCACGCTCGCTCCTGTGGCAAGAAGCCACTCATTTTGGCGTTGCCTTTGGGATTCCAAATATCATCCTCAGTATGAGCGACATTGAGATCGCCACAAACCACTACAGGTGTTTCATACGCTAGATATGGTTGCAGAAAATCACGCCATTCCGCCATCCATGTTTCTTTGAACTGCTGTCGTTCTTCACCGCTTGAACCGCTTGGCAAATA
>JAQXFJ010000092.1 GCA_029250385.1 Candidatus Poseidoniaceae archaeon
ATGGGTAAAGCAAATGCAACGGTGATTAAACAATAAATCAATGAATTAGATAATGCATCAGGTATTGCGGTAGTAGAATAATCGCCTGACCATGCTTCACTCCATGCTTCGGTTGAGTAAGTAAATTCGCCTGTTGTAGTGTTGCGTATTCTAAAAGATGCAATAGTGACTAACATTAGTGGTATTATGGCAAAACAAACACCCAAGGCAATAATCATCTTTGCTAAATTATTCGGCCTTGCTGATATTTGTTTGGCGTCTGATTCAGCAATTATTGCGTGAATCGTAGAATGTCGACGCTGTATTGATGTGGCGCATAAGATGGCTATTGACAATATAATTAATTGAACAATTGAGGTAGATAATACCACTTCACTAGTGTCGATTCGATAACCATATATTCCAGCAGACCCTCCTGAATTTGCCATCATTGTTTCAAGTGTATCTTGGTTAGGAGTTAGCCAACGGACTAGGGCAAAGGAGGTAAAAGAAAAAATGAAGCAGAGTGTGGCTGCACACAAAATCGCTGGTCCTATTATTGGCAGCCACAGGTTACGGATACGGGTCCATCGGTTTTGTCCGGCTGGCAAGAAGCGCATTTGTTCTTCCCAGGTTCTGTCCATTGTCGACAAGGTTGGTTCAACAAAGCGCATTATCAATGAGATGTTAAACCATACATGAGCGGCAATTAAGGCGATGAAATGTCCAGGGTTTTCCCAGTTGGTAATATTTGCCAAGTCACCAATAACTCCCGTCTCGAGGCGCAAATCAATACCGATTATGGTTAATGGACCGCCAACATCAATCAACATGAGAAAACCCATGGCTACTACAATTGATGGAGTGACAAATGGGACGGCTAGTATCGCTCGTAAGAACTTGATATTTTTCCAGTTGTAGCGCCCCAAACACCAAGCAATTGGGAGTCCAATAATAACGGTGGCAATTGCCGAAATACTAGCTTCAAGTAAAGTGAATTTCAAGGCTTCTAACGACGCTTTTGTAGTGAAAAAATTCCCGACAGCTTCAACTGAACTAATTCCGGTAACCGCTTCAAGGCGAGCGATCGCATACAATAATGGCAACACAGTCAGTGTTACGAATGAACAAACAGTAGTCCACTGTAAGACTTTGACCAACATCTTATCCTGGCCAGTGTTAGTCAATGGTAAACCTCATTCAGTTGCGGACTGCCACTTGTCTAGCCATTTAGTCATCTCTTCATTGATTCTAGTCATCTCAATATCAGAATTTTCTTGTGGTATGTCAGAATGATAGAGATAACCATCAGTCTCAGGTAATCCATAGCCATCAAGGACCGGATACATTAGATTGTTCTCTGGCATTTGTGCATTGATTTCAGGACTCAGTAGATATTCTATGAATAGTTCAGCACCTGGTATATTTGCCGCACCATTGATTATTCCGGCATATTCTACTTGCTGAATTGTTGACTTTGGCAATGTTATTGAAGTGGAATGGGTATAATTTCCGGAGTAATAAGCTTCCACGCCAGGGCTTTGACAATATGATACGGTTAAGTGAGCATCTCCGATATATCCAGTAGTGTACTCTCCATAACCTCCAGTGTAGTGTGTTTCGTATGCTTCTGTCCAACCTGATGTAATGATTGCGTCATTGTTTGCCATGGCTTGCCACCAATCAAATGCGTTAGTACTTTCATCGTCATCATTTTCAAAATAATCGATGGTGGCGACCATGAATGCTCTTCCAGGCGAAGAGGTTATTGGGGACGGGAATGCGGTTTTTCCACGCCAAGTTTCCTCTGTCAAGTTCCATAGTGATGTAGGTTCGCTGACATTTTCTCCGTCAACAAAATTCTCATCATAATTCAAGCAAACAGGTCCCTGATCAAACGGAATAGCTAGTGGTCCGGAATACGGTGTTGTGGCTTCTTCGCTTATGTTTTGATAATTATCTGACTGGGTGTAAACAGTCTCTCTAAGTAAGCAATTGTCAATAGCAGTCTGTAGGTAGGTATTGTCTAAGCCAATCATCAAATCTGCTTGTTGTGCTTGTTTGGTAAGCATCATTTGGTCTAATATTCCACCTGCATCATCTTCTTTGATAAATTCGACTTCATATCCTGTTCGGTTGGTAAATTCTTCTACCATGCTGTCGCTTAATGCTAATATGTCATAAGTGAGTATTCGCAATGTCCCATCATCAGTGTGGCCTGCTGAAAGCGTGGAACACTCAAGTAATTTATTTTCTTCTTCCAAGGCACCTAAACAACCACTCATCGATGCGCAAACCATAACGGTAAAACACAATATTGCCTTAAGGCGCAATCAAACCATCTCCGATCTGAGCAGAAAGTTGGTGCGTTCTGTCAATCAACTCTAATGGATTATGTGCGAGTATATACAGACTTGGCTCCCAGCCATAGCCTCCCGCATCAATTATCACGTCTAACTTGGTGTGAGATCCGATTATACGCCCCTTTTCACACAGAGCAAATGCATAGCCAAGTTGTTCACATACAGATTTGAGTTCATCGACGTCGACTTTATCATTTTTAATTTCTGGTTTAATGTTGACAATGGAGGTTTTTGCTTCGTTTATTGTGTGAGCTTGGATAAGAATTCCTGCTAAGTGGTTAGAAACGCCAAATGACGGAGTTTCATGATGCCTCAATTTGCCGTTAACAATGGTAATTCTTCCTGGGAAGGCCGCAACTTGCTCAGCATCTCTAGCACCTTTGACGCAGGATGCGATATTTAGCCCAACAGCCGGTAATACGTGGTGAATTCTCTTGACATCAAGACGGCTGATTGCCCATTCTAATCTGCGGAGTAAGGCTCTTTCCTGCTGGCCTTTATCTAAATCTAGGCCAGTAAGGGTTTTGTCAAATCGTAGAGTTTGATTTCCGCCAAATTGAAATTCTACAATCAATCTCTGACGAATCACATCACTTTCAGGGCCGATTGCCGCAAGGGCTTGCGATAATTCACTTGCCCATGCATCAACCATTGCTTCGTCAGCAGATGCTGAAAGGCTGATTGTTGGTTTCTGGATATGCCTTGAGATTGTGCTTTGAGTTGAGCCTAGTAATGTGGCTATCTCTGATTGTGACCATCCTTTTGTGCGTAAATCTTTAGCAATGTGCTGGTGTAATCTGTCCAGCCATTTGCCACCTACTTCTCCTAACATATGGTGGGCTAGAAACTTCCGTTATTCAATGTTGCTGAAATATTATGCAACATGAATGGTAATTTTAATGTTAAAGTCACTATTGATTTGTCAAATCAGCATATATTAATCACTTTTTGCGCTTATAAATCCTTCAAGATCAAATTTTTTTTATTTGTCGGTAATTAACGATAATATGACTCTCCAATGGGCTTCTGTACTTTGAATGTAATTTGAATTTTATTTAATTCATGATGCATAACAGGGCTCAAATGAATTCTAGAACTAATCACCGCATACTACAAAGGTCTAGTGCTAGACCGTTGTGACTATGAGAGCAGAAGTCCTCACACCATTCCTTGATGGGTTGATGACTCGAATAGCCGATTATCATCTTGCATCTCTTGAACCAGGACAAAAAACCGTTGATTACCTATCGGAAGAATCTAGAAGAAAGACTACTGATTTGTCACTACCACTTGAAGGAAATGGTCCAGAACGAGTTCTTGATGATATTGATGAATTTCTCAGGCAGTGTATCAAAACCAATAATCCGCAATTTATGAATCCATTATGGGGTGGGCTGAACCTGTCGGCATTTGCTGGTGAAGTAATCGCGGCTTTGACCAATCAATCAATGTATACCTATGAATTATCACCGATTGCCACTCTAATCGAGAAAGCGATTATTTTCCGTATGATGGAAATAATTGGTTATGGTGACGGCTTTGGCACCTTTACTACAGGTGGCTCTAACGGCAATATGTTAGGTATGCTGTGCGCTCGACAATCTCTTTACCCATCCTCGTCCCATGGAGGGTTTGATGGTACTAAGCACGTAGCGTTCGTCTCTGCTGAAGCTCATTACTCAGTGCTAATGTCAGCCAACGTTATTGGAATAGGTCACCAAAATTTAATCAAAGTAGCCTGTGATTCAAACGGTCGCATGAAACCTGAATCACTAAGAGATGAAATTCAACGGGCCCAACAAAATGATTTGATTCCATTCTGTGTAATTGCTACATCAGGTACTACGGTTAGAGGGGCATTTGATCCACTTAGCGAGATTGCAGCCATAAGCCACGATGAAAATATTTGGCTGCATGTTGATGCAGCATGGGGTGGCAGTTGCTTGTTTTCTAGTAAACATCGAGATCTCATGTCAGGTGTAGAACTTGCTGACAGTGTTTGCTGGGATGCACATAAAATGATGGGATTGCCACTTATTTGTAGTGCTTTTCTAACCAAACACAAGGAGGTGCTTGGTGGTGTTTGTGCGCACGGCAATGCCGCTCATTATCTATTTCATGAAGACACTAAGGATGTAGATCTTGGTCGTTTTTCACTGCAGTGTGGTAGGCGCAATGATTCCTTGAAACTGTGGATTGCTTGGCGAGAAATTGGCGATGCCGGTTGGGCTGAGATGGTAAATAGGTATTGTGAATTAGGTGATTATCTTCAAGCAACCGTCCAATCTCATCCAAAGCTAGAAATGATGTCTGATCGCAGTTGGTCTAATGTTTGCTTTAGATATGTAGTTGAAGGTCATGATTTGAATGAATTAAATGTTGAATTACGTGCTCGACTTATTAGAGAGGGAATCCACTTAGTGAGTCGTTCTAATATTCTAGATGATGTTGTAATCAGGGCAGTAGTGGCCAATCCATTAGTCGATGAATCAGTACTAAACGGTCTGGTTGCCGCAATTGTTAGGCATGGTGACGAAATAGTCGCTGGAGTACCTGCTCAATTTTGATTCCCCCGAGTTTAAGGAGCGCCTCGATTTGGCACAATCATGTCGAGTGGCGATTTAGTCAGGACCGCACTATTTGATGAGCATGTGGCACTGGATGCTAATATCGTAGACTTTCATGGATTTGAGTTGCCTATATGGTATTCCAATATCAAAGAAGAACACCTCACAACAAGAACCTCTGCAGGCATATTTGATGTCAGCCATATGGGTGCTTTTCGATTTACCGGCAACAAGGTTCGTGAATGGCTTGAAACTGTGGCAACTCAGAAAGTTTCAGCAATAACTCCTGGCCGTTGCGCCTACACACATTTTTTAGACAATAATGGTTTTATCATTGATGACATGATTTTTGCTGTAGTTTCAGAAACTGAAATTCTTGGTGTACCAAATGCTTCAATGATTGAGGTAATGGCTAATTGGTTCACCAGTAATCTCCCCGAAGATGGCTCAGTAGAACTAGAAGACTTGTCACCTAAGACCTCTATTATTGCTCTACAAGGTCCCCACTCTAAGTCAATAATCAGTAAGGTTCTGAGCGCAGATAACCATGTTGGTCGATTTCGCTGGCAATTAATTTCGGATAATCCACTGGGCGTTACTGGCTGGATTCAAGGGACTGGTTATACTGGTGAGGCAGGTTATGAAATATTCGTACCTAATGAACAAGCAGCTATTCTTTGGCAAAACCTCATCAAAGCAGGTGCTACACCAGTTGGACTTGGAGCACGTGATACATTACGCTTGGAGAAAGGTTACTTGCTTAGCGGAGTTGATTTCTGCTGGCCTGAATTAGAAGAAGCAACAGAATTTTTATCAAGAGATTCATGGGAAACCAACGTACCATTTGGCTTAGACCTTGATCATGATTTCATCGGTAAGCAGCGAGTAATTTCTCACGCAGATACCGATGCTAAATGGTGGGGTGTCAGGTATGTCGAAAAGGGCCCATTACCACGACCTGGAAAGGATGTTGCTGATTTGTCAGGTAACATCATCGGGCGATTGTCCTCTGGAGCACCGTCACCTAGTTTGGCAAATATTGGCATTGGTATTGGTTATATTTCTGGTGTCAATGAAGGAGACGAGGTTATGATAGTTGCAAGCCCTAGAAAGTCAGTAAAAGCAGTGGTCGTGAGGCCACCATTTGTTTAGATTATCGATTTTACAATATCATCTTCTAAGCATGAATATTATGGGCGTTACGCGCACGGGTTTAAATTAGCCGTAAGGGGAGAGTAACCATGGTCGACCAACTACCAAACCGAGGCCTAGAAACAGAGATGCTCGAAGAGATGGGTTTTTCATCAATTGATGACTTGTTTAGTGACTTGCCAGAACACGTTAGAATGTCTGAACCTCTACCATTACCACCTCCCCAATCTGAAGAAGAAATAATTGCTGATGCCCGTAGATTGCTCGGGGCTAATTTAGCTATGGGTGAAGCGGTATCGTTTTTGGGTGCAGGAATTTATCGTAACTATGTACCTGCATCAGTATTTCAATTAATCACTAGGGGTGAATTCTTGACCTCATACACTCCTTACCAGCCTGAGGTTAGTCAAGGGATGCTCCAAGCAATGTGGGAATTTCAAACTTTGATCTCGGAATTAGTTGGTTTGCCAATTGCTAATTTATCACTTTATGACGGCTCCACAGCGGCAGCTGAAGCATTGACTTGTGCTGTCAGAGTCCACACTAGGAAGGCCAGTCAGTCTAACACGGTTTACATCTCAGAGTTAGTCCCTCCAGACCGCATGTCAGTAATGCACAATTATTGTCAAGGTGCAGGAATTACTTTGAAAGTCCTGAAGCACAATGCTGATGGCACTCTTGATATTGATTCTGTTCATTCTGCCGCAGGTTCATGTGGTGTATATGTCGAACAACCAAATCCGCTTGGTATTCTTGATGGTGGCCTGACTCAAATTAAAGAAATAATTGGTAAAAACACTGCGCTCATAGTCGGCGTACAACCAGTCTCTCTTGGCTTAGTTGAAGCACCCGGTAACTACGGCGCTGATATCATCGTTGGTGAGGGTCAACCATTTGGCAGTCCACCAACAGGGGGAGGTCCAATTTACGGAATCTTTGCGTGCAGCAAGCCGTATTTGCGTCTAATGCCCGGAAGAATCGTTGGGCGAAGTATTGATGTCGACGGCAAAGAAGCATATTGCCTGACTCTTTCCACAAGAGAACAACACATTAGACGTCATCGAGCAACTTCCAACATTTGTACTAATGAAACGCTGATTGCCTTGATGGGCGCAATGCATATGTCACTACTTGGACCTGAAGGTCTTGAACACTTAGCATATCGAAATATGACTGCTTGTGTCTTGGCCAAACAAAAGTTGTCAGAGATTAATGAAATCTCAGTGCCGCATATTTCATCTGCTCACTTTAACGAATTTGTTATTGAACTTCCAAGAAGTGCTGCAGACTGTTTGAAGTATCTGGATTCGGTTGGCATCATTGGTGGTTTTGACCTAAACCGTTGGTATGATGATCGTACAAATTGGTTACTAGTTTCTGTGACAGACCAAACTAAGGCAGCAGAAATTGATTTACTCGCTGCACAATTGGCTGAATGGTGTTCGATGAAGGAGGTGGTTGCTTGAGCAGATTATTTGATTTTGCTGGCGGAACTGGAATGGGTTATTCACAACCTGAACCACTACTCTCGAAAGATAAAGTAGCACTGCCCTCGAACTTGATGCGTAAAGCACTCCCAAGATGGCCAAGATTATCTGAGCCAGAAATGGTCAGACACTACACTTGGTTATCGAGAAGAAACTTTGGTATTGATACTGGTTTTTATCCGCTCGGCTCATGTACCATGAAACACAATCCCCGTGTCAATGAAGTAATAGCGCAACTACCTGGTATCGCTGATATTCATCCACACCAACCAGAGCATCATTTGCAAGGGTTGTTATCCATTTATCACGAAATGCAACACATGCTGGCTATTTGTTCAGGAATGGATGATGTGACATTGCAACCCGTAGCTGGTGCACAAGGAGAATTCACTGCTGTACGTTGTGTACAGGAATATTTCCGCAAGCGTGGCGAAACCCAACGTACCAAAGTAATCGTTCCAGATTCAGCTCACGGCACCAACCCCGCCAGTGCAGCTATGGCAGGATATGATATCGTCGAGATACCCAGTTTGGAAAATGGTCGAATTGATTTAGAGGCTCTAAAAGCAGTAGTTGATGATACAGTTGCTTTGATGATGATCACCAATCCAAATACCCTTGGACTATTCGAAACAGATGTTCCAGAAGCATCCGAAATCGTTCACGCCGCAGGTGGGCAGATGTACTATGATGGTGCTAACTTCAACGCCATTCTTGGCCGTACTTCACCTGGCTTGATGGGCTTCGATGCGGTTCACTTTAATCTGCACAAGACATTCAGTCAACCACATGGTGGCGGCGGTCCAGGTTCTGGGCCAATTGGTGTCAAATCACATTTGGCCGAATTCTTGCCAAGCCCTGTAGTCAAGAAGCGACCAATTGTTGGCGATGAAGCAAAATTTGCCGTTGATGATATGTGGTATACTTGGTATGAACCAGAGCATACTATCGGTAAAGTTCAACAATGGCACGGGAATGCAGGGGCAATTATTCGCTGCTGGGCATATTACCGACGCTACGGTTACGGCCTGAAGGACATGTCTGAACATGCTGTGCTAAATGCCAACTATTTGCGTCATGCCTTACATCGGGAAGCGAAGAAGGCTGACGTCTCACACATGTTTGTTGACGGTGCAGAAGCAGAAGTTGCCAAACACGAATTCACCATATCGCTACAACCTGCCAAAGAAGCAGTTGGAGTCTCAGCCATGGATGTGGCTAAAGGATTGCTAGATTTGGGTTACATGGCGCCAACAGTATATTTCCCACTAGTAGTACCAGAATGTATGATGTTTGAACCAACTGAAACAGAAAGTCGAGATACGCTAGATACTTTTGCCAAAGATTTTGCTCAAGTGCTCAAGGTAGATGCCCAGACTCTTCACGAAGCACCAATCACCACACCAGTACGACGAGTTGATGAAGTGTATGCAGCAAGAAATCTTTGTTTGAAACATCCATTTGATGAAGAGTAGTGGTCGATGTGGTAAGGGCTAGAGATAACAGCCCTGAGAACTTTGGCTGGGAAAAAATCGACCTTAAACCGAATGCCGGTTCTGTACTGCTACCACTGTCATGGGGTTTACTGCCACTAGCATTGACATTGATTGTTTATTTTACTAAGACTGGTATGGAACTGATAAATTTCCTCGGGGCTGGGTCGGTGTTGCTGATGTTAGTGGGCGGTATTGGTGCTGTTAGCACAAGGCAAGGAATTTTTAATTCTCTAAAAGTTGGTTTAGGGTTTTTCTTTAGTTGTTTATCGTTATTCTCTTGGTTAATGGTGGCCAATAATAACTTCGCAGTCGAGTGGGGAATCGCGTCTTCATTTCTGGCTTTTATCATGATTTTTCGAACACTTGATTTCATTTTCAAAGATGCTAATCTGATTTACCAAACTAATTGGTCGGCGAAATCTAGGCTGCCAACGGACTCGATGGCCGGTTGGGATATCAGGTCTCGAAGGTTCGCACAAAATACGATGGCATTGAAGCGATTTGACAAAGATAGTTTCGCTCATATCTACGGGACTAGAACTCTACAAGGCTTAGCAATACGCTTGGATGTGTTTGGTGTGCGAATTGGAGAACGCTTTGATTTCCGTCTTTTAGGGCTTGATTTGACGGAATTTATTGTCGAAGATGAATAGTCATCTTGAATAACCGACCGCGATGGCAGTTTTTACATGGAAGTTACTATACTGTTGGGTTCGTCCTCAGATATGCCTGTTGCCGAAAAGTGTACCAAAATCTTGAAGCAGTTTTCAGTTGATTATCAACTGCGTGTTGCTAGCGCTCATCGCTCACCAAAATTTGTCGAGCAAATTATTCATGATGCTGAAGCAGACGGCTGTAAAGTGTTTATTGCCATGGCTGGATTAGCAGCAGCACTGCCAGGTGCAGTAGCCGCTCTTACCACCAAGCCAGTTATCGGTGTGCCATGTGGTGGGAAAGTGCCTTTTGATTCCTTACTATCCATTGTACAATTACCTCCTGGCGTTCCAGCAGCAACTGTCGGCGTTGACCGTGGTGATAATGCTGGATACTTAGCTGTACAGATGCTAGCATTACAAAACGAAGCACATGCTGCGGCACTAAAACAAAACAAACTCGACCAAGTAGAGCGAGTTAAAGCCCAAGACCGAGAGGTCAACGGGGGCGCCTGAGATGTTTGATGTCGATGAATTCGTTAAGGAATCCATCGAATCACTGCAAAACACAATTGATGATATAGCCATAATCGCTTGTTCAGGTGGTGTCGATTCTACTGTTGCTGCAGTTATTGCAAATCAAGCAGTAGGAAATTTACTTCATTGTGTTTATGTTGATACTGGATTTATGCGTAAAGGCGAGACCGAACAAATTGAGGCTTTACTGGCCGAGCAAGGCATCAAGAATTTGGTGACTGTCAAGGCAGCAGATCGTTACTTTGAAGCCCTCAAAGGAGTTACTGAACCTGAGCAAAAGCGCAAGGTGATTGGAGAATTATTCATTAGAATTTTTGAAGATGAACAAAAGAAATGTGGCGCTAAATATTTAGTCCAAGGAACCATTGCTCCTGACTGGATTGAATCAGGCGGTGGTGTACGTGATACTATCAAGTCGCATCACAATGT
>JAQXFJ010000098.1 GCA_029250385.1 Candidatus Poseidoniaceae archaeon
CATTAAATTCGGGGGTGGTTTGATTACCGATAAATCAACCATGTGTACTCCAAATCATGAGGTCATTGATTCACTAGTAAATGTTGTAGCAGATTGCCTAGAAAATAATTTACGGGTAATTGTAGTGCATGGGGCTGGTTCATTTGGTCATCTAAGGTCTAAGCACTGGAAACTTAATCATGGCTACTTACCAGACTATGATTTTGTCTCACAAGATGACTGTAAATCACAACAAAGTGCTGTTAGTCTAGTACGTAAAGAAATGCTTACATTAAATCAAATAGTTTTAGATGCATTTTCAAAAAGGGATATTGCTACTACAAAATTGCCACCTCATGAATGGGCTAGGAACACAGGTAGCAACTTTGATGGAAACGTTGCAAAATTATTCAATAATAATAATTCGGTTGCGATTACTTTCGGAGATATTGTCGATTGTGATGAAGGGGTTTTCGGTATTCTTTCTGGCGATGATTTGGTAGTCAGAATATGTAAAGACATTCCAAAGGTAAAGCGATTAATATTTGCCGTGAAAGGTGTCGACGGGATTCTAAAGCGGCCTCCTGAATTTGCTGATGAAAGTGATTTGATTGAACATTGGTCACCTAGTGTCGAGTATGGCGGAGTTCACAATACCGAGATTGATGTTACAGGGGGAATTGGTCTAAAAGCAATAAGGGGATCTGAAGTTGCAGCAAGTGGTGTTGACGTGTTCATTATCAATGGAGAAGAACCAAAACGTTTGCTTGATGCTTGTAAGGGTATTTCAACCCGTGGCACTCAAATTTTTGCTGAATAATCTAATATGATAGGGGAACTATTCATTTATCGAGTTCTCGTGGAATGTATGGTGATGACTTGACAGGATACCAAATAGATGATGTTCCGTCGGTCGAAATCGATACTGAATTGCAGCAGGTTTTGCTGCAAAATTCAGCAGATGAAGAACAAATTACATTGATGTCTGAAGCAGTTATCGCAGTTGATGAGTTGGATAATGAAACAGGTATGGCCTCAAAAGTGGCAGCTCATTATGATGCAGGACAATTACATCGTGCGTTTAGTGTTCTTCTATTTAATCAAGAAAATAAGTTGTTGCTGCAAAAAAGAGCTAGTCACAAAGTTACATTCCCCAGCGTTTGGGCAAATTCTTGTTGCTCGCATCCGCTTTATTCTGAAAGCGAGAGAGACTTGACTGATGCAATGGGTGTAAAGCGAGCAGCGATAAGAAAATTACAACAAGAATTAGGTATCGATCCAAATTCAATCTCAACAGATGATTTTCACTTTATCACCAAAATGATGTATTCTGCGAGGATGAATCATGAATGGATTGAAAGAGAAATTGACCATATTCTAATAATTAAGGCAGATGTTGAATTAAACATCAATGAGAATGAAGTTTCAGATGTAAAATGGGTTTCAAAAGAGGAACTTGAATCTATGCTGGTAAGCGAGGATTTGTCAGATGGTGAAATCGCTCCATGGTTCAGATGTATTGCATCAAGAATAATGACAGATGAGTGGTGGTCAATTCAAGGTGACTTGGCTGAAATTTCCAAACTAAAAGATGACTTGATTCATGATATGGGTGATGTGTCACACATGCTAACCTATGCTACTGGTGCTGGTTTATCGACATCGATCATGGAAGTAAAACCACTCGTTGAAAAGAGAATTTCAGATAGCCTGTGTGCCTCAAAGCACTCTAGGCTTTCTGATGCAATGATGCATTTGATTGAAGGTGGTGGAAAGCGCTTGAGAGCAACCCTTCCTTGGTTAGTCGGTAAAGCAGTTGGAGATTCCCATTCAGGTTTACTAGATATTGGTGCAGCAATCGAAATTGTGCATAATTTCACATTGGTTCATGACGATATTATGGATGATGATGACACTCGTCGTGGACTAAATGCGGTTCACATTGAGTATGGACTGCCAACGGCAATAAATGCTGGCGATGCAATGTTAGCCATTGCCTTTGAAAGGTTAGTTGGAGCAAAGGGTCTAGACCACAAGGATGTCGGAGCGATGGTAAACCGTTTGGCTTGGATGGTAAGAAGAGTAAGTGAAGGCCAACAATTAGATATTGAGTTTGAAGATAGAATTGCAGTATCTGAAGAAGATTATTTTGAAATGATAGAAGGTAAAACTGCTGTGATGTTTTTGACTTGTGCTGAAGTAGGTTCTCGGATGGCTGGAGCAGATGATGAAACCATTCAATGTATGGCTGATTGGGGCCTAGCGGTAGGGCTATGTTTCCAATTGATGGATGATTTAATCGACGTTCTTTCAGATTCAGATACCTTAGGTAAGCCTGCAGGTTCAGATTTAGCTCAAGGTAAAAGGACTTTAATGGTCATTCATGCTCTTGCTCAAAGTGATTCTAGTGAATTAGATAATCTAAAGTCTGTATTAGGTAAAGGTGAAGATGCAACCCAAGAAGAAATAGATTTGGGCTTACTTGCCCTAAATAAAATCGGTTCAGTGGATTATGCTAGGGAAAAAGCAGAGATGTATCACTCTAAAGCCCATGCATGCTTAGACCGCTTGCCGGATTCTCCCGCTATCTTAGCACTAAGAGAACTAACCGATTATCAGTTGAAACGGATTAGTTGATTAGTTCAACAAGATCACCAATAGTAATCGTTCCAGTAACGCTAACCGATGCATACCATCTGGTAAAGTTAGGATTTTTACGATGAGATATTTTGTTAAATTCGCCATTGATAAATGAATTTCTAATCGTCTTACATGGTGGTGCATCTTGAGTAACCAAAATCTCTATTTCTCCAATCTTTAAACATGTACCAACTTCTATGGAACCTATATCAATTCCTTCGATGAGGATATTTTCTCCTGTACTACCTGGTGAAATGGGATGTCCGTTGGAAGATAAGGATTCCAATATTTCTTGTTGAAACAAACAAATCGCTTTATTTTTACCACCATGATGTTTCTTGTCATCTTGGTCATCGCCTTGGCAACCATCAAGTTTCACACTAAGGGTATTGACTGGAACTTTTGGGACTCCACCACTTGAGATATGTAAGCCAGTAACTTTGGCAGACATGTTGCTCAATCAGAATAGTATGATTCCGGATTTGGTTCGGCCTTAAGTCCTTTTCTGGTTCTTATTTCGCCGACAACTTTCTCAAATAATTGAGGTGGTAGTGGTTCAAATCCGAGGTTCTCAGTATTCCAAACTGCTCGTCCTTGTGATGCAGCTCGAATGTCGTTGGAGAAACCGAATGTTTCCGCAATTGGAATAATTCCCACAACAGTTGTGACTTCTCCATCAGATGGCATATCTTCAATGATACCTCTTCTGTTAGTAACTTCTCTAGTTACCTGTCCAAGCCAGTCATTTGGAACAGAAACAAACGCTTTTTGCATTGGTTCTAGAATGATTGTTCGTGCTCTAACCATTGCACCCTTGATTCCATTTCTTACGGCAGGGATGGTCTGAGCTGGTCCACGGTGAATCGCGTCTTCGTGCAACTTTGCATCAACTAATCTTACCATCATACCTTGAACAGGTTCATCAGCAATAGGTCCTTTAACACAGACTTCATTGAATGCTTCAATAATCAATTCACGTGTTTCGTGCAGGTTTTGAATACCTTTTGTGTCATTAACCAAAACGTTAGTACCTTTGATTGCGTATATTTTCCGCATCAAATCTTTATCCATACCATGTTCTCCGAATTTGTTACCAACTTCTTTGGAATCTTTGTTTCGAACAGGTCCATCTCCTAAACCTCCTGCTTTCATTACTTCAACAACATTGACTGGTAGTGGTTCAATTTCAAAGTAAAATCTGTTGTGTCTGTTCGGTGATTTACCTTCGAATGGGCGCTTGTGGTTATTACCCTGTATACCTTCCCGGTAAACCACAATAGGTGGGCTCACACTGACTTTGATATTCTGTTCTTCTTCGATACGATAAACTGTGATCTCTAAGTGCAATTCACCCATTCCAGCAAGTAATGCTTCTCCAGTCTCTTGATTTGTGGTTACTTGTAATGAAGCATCTGACTTTGCGAGTGATCTAAGAGCATCAATGAACTTTGGCAGGTCTTTCATACTCTTTGGCTCTACTGCAACTGTAACTACAGGGTCTGAGTAGTGGCGAATCGCTTCGAATGGTGTGAAATCTTTGTCATGTGATAGTGTAACACCAGCAGCTGCAGATCTAATTCCAGTTAGCGCCGCAATATTTCCTGCTACTACTTTGGGCACGGTGATTCTATCACCGCCAACCATCATGCTAACTTGTTGAACACGTTCTGGCTTGGAAGCGCCAATGGCATAAACTGACTCTCCTTGAGCAATGGCTCCTGAATAAATTCTTCCTACTGCAACTTCACCTGCATGCGGGTCCATCCAGATTTTAGTAATCATCATTGACAGTTCGGCTTCTGGATCGCAGTTCATCATCGATTTACCAATTTCTGATTCTAAATCACCAGTCCAAATATTTGGTACACGGTATGGTTGAGCCTCGACAGGACCTGGTAGTTTGGTAACAGCCATGTCTAGAAGAACCTCGTGGACAGGGGCCTTTGAAGCAAGTGTCTTTTGGTCCTCATTGTTACAGTATTCGAAAATTTCCTTGAATGATATGTTTGATTTAGCCATGTATGGGACGGTTATTCCCCAGTTGTGGTATGCAGAGCCAAAGGCAACTGTACCATCACCAACCGAAACTTGCCAGCTTTTCTTAAATTCATCTGGGGCAAATTGCTTGATTAGATTGTTGACTTTCTTGATTGTCTCAGTAAATCTAGCCATCATGTCTTCAGGAGTTACTTGAAGTTCGTTGATAAGTCGGTCAACTTTATTGATGAAAAGTACTGGCTTTACCTTCTCCTTAAGTGCTTGCCTAACTACAGTTTCAGTCT
>JAQXFJ010000102.1 GCA_029250385.1 Candidatus Poseidoniaceae archaeon
ACTACCACCAGTTCTTAGCGGCTCATTTTCTGGGTAAAACGTACCTGTGCCCCCACCAGTATCTGATGTTTCAATATTAAATTGTGCAGAACCCTCAATTAATGGACCAAATTCTTGTAAATTTAATTTGACCCTAACTTGTATTGACTGTTCTCCACCCGACGATTCAGTCCATGTCCAAGTCACCACAATTGAATCACCACTTTGGGTTTTAATCGGCTCTCCAGGTACTTGTTGATTATCCACAGTCAATTCAATCGATTCTGAATAAGCAAGAGTATCAAGACCATATGGTGAATCGATAATTACTGAAATATATGCATCACTACCCTCTATCTCAGGTTCACCAATTGATAATTCCATCAAGGGAATATCGGCCGTTATTTTTGAATCAAAGTCTGTAGAACCCCATAAGAATTCTAACTCTGCATTTCCGCCAGGAACGCTAAAAATTACCGAACGGGCACTAAGCACTAACTCGATTTCACTAGATGAGGAAACTGACATTTCATCAACTGGTATTGAAAATTCAATTGTCCCTTCCCCTTCTCGAAGCACAGATGAATCTATGTTGGTCGAATCAGAGAAAGTTTGCGAACCGATGTTTATTGTCGCAGTAGCATTAATTTGTGCTCCACCTGCGTCACTTACCCGATAGTTCATGACAAAATTCCAGTTAGATTCGGGTATTGATCCGGGCCAAACTTTGCCCATGCTCCAAACTCCTACCTCTTCTTGAGAGGTTATGGAATTGGTAATTAATGCGTTACTAGTCTCATCCTCTAATAATTGGGAAAAAGGAGTTAGGATACCACTTGAACCACCAATGAGATACAAATCAACATCATGAGACTCATCACAACATACCACTACTGATTCTGCTTCAGCAATACCGGAAAGTTGGGATGAAAATGGTAAAGAAACCATCAATAATACTAAGGTGAACTGAACTATTCTTGCCGACAAACCCTTCACCACAACTTACCGAATCATTCATGGCTCATAATTTACTCTATTACATGACGCAGTTTATGAGTATTATATGAGATTGGAATATATTCCGTCAAAGTGCTTTTTCTAGCATTGCACCGAGTTCTTTTTCGAATAAGGACACCAGTGCTTCTCCCACTTCGCCCTGCAAGTCGTCAGGAAGTAATCTTAGTCCAAGCCTTGTTACTGCTCTAGTTGCTTTTAATTCTGCATAGATGGAACGTGCCTTTGACTGGAAATAATAAGATACAGCGTCTTTTATTTCACTCTTTAATTCCGGATCTGCATCCACTTTGTTGCGGATGTGTGTCTTTAATTCATCTTTGACAAGGTCCCTAAATGCCTCGATGACTAAATCTTCTGTGGAAAGTAATTCCTTGATTTGGTCCTTGATACTTCCAGTAAGTAATCTCTCTATTGCCATGTCCATCCCACACAGCCATATGGTTTGAATTCATCGACCAATGTCAGATTAACTGACCTGCGGTGATTAATTGCTTTAGGAGGTTAGCGGCAAATGACTTACTCTCATCAATTTCTTGTGGCCATGCTTCCTGAGTATTGTAAATTTGTGAATGCAAATCTTGTTGCTTCTCAGCAATAACTACCCGATACCAAATTAATTCCTCCAATCTTGGAGTTGATAGTTTATCATTAGAAAGGCAAGGTAGTGCCAATTCACTTAATGCCTGTTGACGTTGTTCAAAAGCCATTTTCGGCCATTTCTTGGTCAATCTTTTCAGCATTGAAACAGACATACTGGGCAACATTCCAAGTTCAGGATTAGTTATTTCTGGCAACGATAATAAGCGAATTGAGCCCTCATCTTGTAGGATATCTCTAATTTTAGTGTAAACAGGATCATAGGAATTATCCAAAGATTCCCTAAGCCAATGGCCAACACCAGACAATGGTCGTAACCTTCTGACTCTTGCCCCATTGGGACATACTTCAGAAGCTATAGCAGCACACTGAATTACTACATCAAGAGCACCTTGGTGATTTTTATCTGAGTTAGGATGATTTATCGAAATCGCTATTGGGACAATACGCATCCTAGCGGATTCATCAATTTCTTGGTGTTGCCAAGTGTCTTCATAGTGTTCGATACTGATCACTAAATCTGCACTAGATTGATAGTTGTAATCTTCACCTTTTGGTAGGTGTGTCTTAGATTGCATAATTTTCCGACTATACGGAACATTAGCATCTATCATTGCGGATTCTAAATATGCCAGTGAAAGTATGCTTTCCAAATCTGCTGTTGCAAATATGGCAACACTATTTGCTGATTTGATTTTTTCCACTATGGAATTAATCCTAATTTTGACATCACGAAACAGATTTGTTTCTAGGATATCATTCATGGCTATCAGTTAACCCATAAGGCCAGTTGTTATTCAATCTCTCGTAAACTTACTCGACCATTAGTCTGAGTTCGTCTCTCTTGTATCGCCAGTCTGCAGGTAAACTACCCTCAGACATGTAATAACTAGCCAATCGCCTAATCTTTGATTCAGTGATTTCGAGTGAACGCTTGTTGTGAATGTCTTTATGATTACCACTGCCTAGATGTTCGATTATCCTAACCGCTTGGCGCATTAGATTCATCATGTCTTCCGGGTAGGTTCCTCCGATGTCATTTTCTGCTAAGATTGCACCAATTCTCTTACCAGTAACTAATTTTACATTCGGAACTGCATGTTGGTCACGCAAGATTGTACCAATTTGTGCAGTAGTGTTACCTGCCTTTCCTAGGTCGACAACCAGCTTAGTGACTTCATCAACGTTGGTATTGGACCAATCAGGAGCTGCTGTAACGTGAGGTTTCGATGAACCACTTTGGCCTTTTCTAGACTTGTACATACGTGCCATGTTAATCACTCAAGCAATCTGCCGACTTGCCTCTCATTATTAACCACTCCGCATGCCGACATGTAACTCACCTAGACTAGATTCTTTGATGACCTTTTGCGACAATACCTGGAATCTTATCCCATTCCCAGCCTGAAGCAGTTGCTCTTGCCAGCCCAATTGGTTGATTATTTTGCAATATCAAGACATCATCACCCGAGGTTATTCCATCATCAAAAGATTCTACTATCGATGAAAATACGTCTCCTTTCCACTTTATTGAGGGTTTAATTGTCGCAGTCTTGAGAGAAGAATTATCGGCAATGAGTTTTACAGATGATTTGGAGAGCGAAAAACCTCTTCGATCATTAGACCATTGCGCTATTTGATTCCCATCTAAATCAATCTTCCAGTACGGCGGCTTTCCGCGTATTTTAACGCCCTCTAACCAGAGATCATTGTTCATTTTATATCTCGCCACACTTTGAAAATTATCTACCAATATACGATGATGGCGGCGATTACGAGGAGCGAGTTCTTGAGTTATTTTGGCCACGGCTTCACTCAGGTTTTCAAGAGCCTCTTTAGAGGTGGCAGGCAAATTATTTCTTGTTTCCACATATGTGACACCATCTAATTTGAAACTCATTGATGAATGATTAATCACAGTATGATAATTATGACGAGACAACAAGTCCTTGACCATATTTTCGGAACGAGAAAATTCGTCAAGACTCCAATCTCCAGTCACGGGAATATCATAGTGTGAAGCAGGCCAAACCTCTTCCAAATCCCGGGGGACAAGCCCAAGAGGCGAGGTAATCATCACTTCATGATAACTACTTATTCCAATCGCATTCATAAATTTGCGATGTGATTTCGACATTCGGTATGGCTTCCTAGCAGAACATGGCAACAGAATTAACACATTATCAATACCCTTTGGGGCCACATAATCATTCGACATGAAATCAACCCATTTCGTGATGATTGGATTTTCAAGTGAAATGGATGAATTACAATGCAACATTGTTGTTGAATCAACATGTGATATCCCTAGGTTAGAATTGCTTCTACTCAATTTGTCATGATGGCGCAAATGTTCAACTAATTTCGGACTGTTAAGTGATTGTCGTTCTACTAAAGTCCTCAGAGTTCCACCAGCTAAATGCGACTTTATTTCTTTGAGGGCATTGTTCCATTGAGCAATTTGACAACTCATATCAGCACTGTCGTCGGTATCAGCGACTAAATTCCTAGGACCTGATTCTGTTAACAATAAATTAGCAGCCATACATTGTCTTGAACGACTTAGATCAAATAAATCAACTCCAAACCACACTAGTACTGCAGCATTATCTGGACCTCCAAGCCCAGGTGTCCAAATTAGGGCACCAGGAAAGCGGTTCTTGATTACCGACAAGGCACGAACTAACTTGTCCTTTTGAGCCGCTAGTTGTACAGCATCAACAAGAACTACAATACTTGGTTGGAGATTGTTATCGGTTAACTTTGAATCATGATTCAAACGTTGCCATGAAAGTGGCAATAGAGTACCTGTCTCAGCTAATTCACCAGCATCAGCCTCTTCCAAAGAAGGTGGCAAAACATGACCGATTTTAGCGATTAATTGCGGAGACGGTTGTTGAAAATCTGGTGGTGAGAGTGGAAGTTTAGCATCAATAGTCAAGGTTGCAGGAATCTCATTATCAGTTCTAGTAAAAAATGGAGCTAATTTGGGAGGGATTTCAGGGTCGCCGTCTAATTGTATTAGACATGGAGTCGTAGCAGAAGGTACCTTTCGATCACCTAGGCCCCAACTCCTAGCATATAGGTAGCGATGAATTACTGTCCGCCCCAATTCATTCCCCATGTTCAATCCTAATGCTATTCGTACAAGAATAATTCCTTCTAATCCCTAACTTCAAACATGACATCGAGTACGGCAAGATGATGCAGGGGGGTAAACAGTTAGTAAATGCGAAAGCTATTACGCTAGTACTGTTGTTTTTTTGTTCTATTTACAGTTTGTCGATTAATAAAACACTAGAATATGCTGAACAAGAGAATAATCACGCTCAATTCTCGGATAGTAATTCTAATAATCATCAATGGAATATTACTGCTGGACAATGG
>JAQXFJ010000104.1 GCA_029250385.1 Candidatus Poseidoniaceae archaeon
CGACTCTGAGGAAAGTCCCCTCTCCATAGCGCATGTGCCTCACAGAAGAGAGAAATCAGAGATGGTTAGGTCAATGCAATAGAAACGAACGAGGTAAGGGTGGTACAATGATGTTGCAAGACAGAGGTTTCCTTATTATCGATGAAACGAGCAACCGCACAGGAGCAAGTCCAAGTAGTTCCATTGAGATTGCGCGTCTAGGAACAGGTAGGATGCTTAGTTGAATGCAGTCACCGCAAGGTAACAGAAAGGGGCTTACTCCCTACTCCCTCATTAATCTTCTAAAACAGCATCTAACGGCTTCATAGAAATAGGCGATGATAAGGCTATCCCTTCACCATAGTCAACCCAATATGGTTCTCCCTTTATGGCAGCCTTGACAACTTTTTCAGAGGTTATCACAGCAGGCATAAGGAAGGTACTGGTGATGAATGCGAAGATAATCAATAAACACATGATCATGAAGAAATTCTCTAGACCGGGGAAAGTAACTAAGAATCCAGCCCCAATTCCGCTTACTGTGGTAATAGTTGTTTCAAATATTGTCTGACCTGTCTCTTCTATAGAATTGGCAATACCAACTGGTGTTTCCCCTTCCTCTTGTATTCTATGCATCACGTGTATGGAATCATCTACTCCAATACCAAATACAATCGTTCCAATCATTGCGGTAAATATGTTGACGTTGACATCAGGACTGTTCATCAAGAGAGGCTGCCATAATATTACCACAGCAACAGGTATCATGGTAATGATTCCCAATCTTATCGATCTAAACACAATTGCTAGGACAATTGTTAGAATTATCATGGTTACAATTGTGGTAAGGTTTTGCGAACTGTGAATTCCTTCATTAATATCAAGTGATACTGGTAGTCCGCCAGTTAATTTAGATGATTCAGTGCCTTCTAAACCAGTATCTTCTGTCAACATGTCATCTATCTGTTCACGAAGGACAGCAGCTTCATTTAGATTCATGTAAGGCTGAGAAACATAGACAATACCTTTGGTACCTTCTTCATTCAACAACATTGATTTTACTTCATTGCTTAATGTATCAAACACGATATTTACCATGTCTTTTCTTAGCTGTTCTCTACCGCCTTCCCCACTAGCATCAAGCAATAACCAAGCATGACATTCGATTGGGTCATTCGATTCCCAACACGGCTCGTGAAGCAAATCCCATAGAGTGCCTTGGTAGAGATTAATGTCATCATTAAGGCCAATGGTTACAGGAATGGTTCGCAAGAAAGTAACAATACTCGTAGTATTGGTTCGCTCAACATCGCCGATTTGTTGCTCAAGATAGTCAATGACGTCTAGCACAGGCAAATCTCTAATTTGGTCAGTATTGTTATTGTTAGGTCGCTCTTCTGCACTAAATATGAACAAAGAGGTTTGTCCTCCACTAAAAAATTCAGAATATTCTGCTAATGAATCCAACGATTCAATCCCATCTGGTGCTTCAGATGAACCCGTTATTGGTTCATTCATTGAATCTAAGCTAATTATACCATAAAATGTTACTGAGCCAAAGATGAGTAGGATAATAATAAATCCCTTTACCGGTATTTTACCAATATTCTTCCACATTGTAGGGTTCGTTCGTTTATTATATTTCAACATCCAGGCTAGTGTTGGTACTAGAATTATGCTGAGAACTAGTGTTGAAGCTATACCCAACACTAAAGTTACACCAACAGATCGAATAGGTGATACAGTGACAATTTGGGGGGCAATTAGCACTGAGAATCCGATAATAGTGGTGACTGCGGACAGAAACACTGCCACACCAGTTGAACTAGCCATTTCTAATACGCATTTTTTATAGAAGTCAAAATCCCATAGATCTGGTATTTTGAGAGACTTTTCCCCTCGCTTTTTCCGTCTAGTATTTTCTTCAATCATTTTTTCTAATTCTTTACGCCGTACTTCTTCAATACGATTTACCATGTGAAGTGCGTAATCAACACCTAGGCCAATTAAGATAGGAAATGTGGCAACAATCATTGGTGTCAAAGTAATATCTAGAATTACTGAAGAGCCAAAAGTAAATGCTAATGCCATCACGATTGGTGTGCCAGTAATGG
>JAQXFJ010000050.1 GCA_029250385.1 Candidatus Poseidoniaceae archaeon
CAACGTACTAATCGATCTGACAACTGTTACAACCAGTATGAGTATCAATCAACTGAGGGGTCGCTCCATAAGATTAGATAAAAACTGGCCAGAAAAAGTTGCCAATAATTGGGACATAGTTTGTTTAGCTGAAGAGTTCACCAATGGCTTTGCAGATTATGACCGTTTCAAGAAAAAACATAAGCAATTGTACGGTGTTTGTGACGACGGTGCAATTGAGAAAGGAGTTGGTCATGTTCATGCTGCTTTTACTGAGGCTGAACCTGAAGGGGTTAGCGAAGGTATGGCGGCTTTCAATGAAGATATGTTACGACGCAGTCGAAATAGGTCACATGTAAGAGGATTATGGGGGATAGGCCAACCATTTAATGCAAAACCGACCACAGCAATCGAAACAAAAGTTGGCAGTGGATTTGGTGGTGGGTTTTCATTCGGTAAAGAGCAAACTCCATGGAGTGACGAATCACTAATTCATGCAATTTCACTCTCAATAGTTAACAGTTTAATTCATCTAGGCATGGTTTCAAAGAATTGTCGGGCAGATGGAGGTAATCGAGGTGGAGGATGGTTTCGTTTACATCTTCAAAATGCAACAGAAGAAGAGAGTGCATTATTTACTGCCTGTTTAGAAGAAATACTTGGACCAATACAAAAACCAAGATATGTGATTTCCCGTTCTTCTAAATTTATTACCGATACATGGTTATCAAAACTCATGCCTGAAGTTATTGCCAAGTTTTTCAGGCCAGTAAAAGACAAACTAGTAATGTACCACACAGTTCCCAAAATTCTTGCTGCATCATCAGAAAAGGCGGAAATCTTCCAGCGATATTGGAATCAATTTGTCAGCCCATCAGAGTTATTTTACGCAAGAAGTAAAGATGGTAAAATGAGAGTTGAAATCATTAAGGCATCTACGATGATCCCTCAAAATTCTTTACACAGAAAAGAAATATTCCTATGAACATGCCTTGCACATAATGCTCTTGCCACTTTCACAATCACCACAGAATCGTTTTCGACATTTGAAACATCGAAAATCAAATGCAGATACAGGCTTTGAACAGTTAGGGTCTGCACAAATTTCATCAGAGTTTCCTTCATTTATTGCAACACCCTTTGAAACATTATCCCAAAAGGTTGAATCTAATTTTTTGGATTTATGGTTAGATTTGTCTGTACCTTGTGAAGGTGCATATGTGACTTGGTTGCTTAGACCCAAGGTCGACATTACAAATTGATTGTGAAAAAATGGCTTTGCAGCCTTTTCGCCAACGTTAAACAAACTCGAATAAGTCTTGATTGCTTCCTCTACTGTAGTTACAGATACTCCACTGGAGTTTATTTTAGCAACTATTGATTGGTAATGATAATACCGGTAATCATTTGTGTGTTGATTATTTCCGAGTCTAACTCTTCTTGCTTCCTGTTTTGGCCCCGAAATTTCCATAATCCCGACGCTAACAAGTATTTGACAAAATAATGCAAAACCAACAAAACAAGATAAAGTGAGCCATAATCCTGGATCAACAGGATCACGATAAGACTGTGTGATTAACCCTATCAAGAGAAAACAAAGTGATATGGTTGAAATATATTTTCTTAAAACCATATTATCACAAAAATGTGGCTAGGCGCTGTCCCCGAGCGCCGTCACCGATTGTTTCTAGCCTTCTTTAGAAAAATGTCACAGTCCTAAGACTCCATTGGGGACAATCTGTGTTATCGGCAAGCAGTCTATAAATAATCAGTCTCGAACAACTATTCTAATGCTTGGTTCACTGTTTCCTGCGAGTTTATCACGTTGAGAATTATCAATGGGAATACCAAGTTTAGTTAGTAATGTTAAGTGTGCTTTCGAAAAAATTGATGTTGAATTGTTATTGTTAATAATAGAGATGAACTTTGGCTCATTGTGCCATATACCATCATCATCCATTATACCCGATATTCTAACCCAATAATGTTCTCTTTGTTTTAGATTCTCTGATAATTTCTCAATACCTAGCTCGCTTAGAATTTTTACTACCTTTGCCCTAGTGATAGATTCAGGGCAAATGAAAAGAACTCTTTCCCCATCAGAAAAAATAGCACAACAGTCTAGGTTTTCCTTTTCTATTAGGGTGTTTAAACGTTCAAAGCATTTTTCACCTGTACCCCACGAATAAGGTGTCCAAAAGATTAGTGCGCTTCTATCCTTGGTCCCAGGTAAGTGATTGCTAACTTCCATCATGTAGGTGTGCTGGTCAATTTGTTCCTGTTCTTCTTTGGGGTATTTCTTAACCGCTGTGTTAGTTTGAGCCTTTGCAGTCTTAGGTATTTCTAATTGGCCAAAAAAGCTAGCAACTTGATCAATCCAAGAATCAACGCTCTTGCTCAATCTCTCTAGACTTATCCTGTGGCATAATAATCCTGTTTTGCCGTGTATAGTGCCGGGTAAGCGAATGATTCTACGGGTATCAGCAGTAATCCTTGGGTCTACTTTGAATCCTGCTAGTAATACGTCTTGCAGCAATTTATCGCGGTCTGTTTTTACAGCATTCTCTCTTTCCCTTGCATTCTCAATAGAAAATAGAGTTCTGTCTAAGTCACTATAGAATAGATGGAAACCTTTGCTACCAGAAAAAGAGATAGATATTAGCTCATAATCATAGTTTTTTTCAATCCAGTTATGAAGTTTCAATGTTGTTTTTCTAGCCTGCTCTAAATTCTCAATAGATAACGGAGAATAGTCAATATCAAATACAATCAAGTGATTCAAAAGAATAGGATGTGGTCTTGTTTTATCACTTAGTCTTGGTAAATCAATAGGATTTAACCAAGAAGATGTGGAAAAGTAGATGTCACTGGGATTATCTCGAGAAATTGATTTCTTGAAAGTCTCAATGGAACTAACTCTTCTTTTTGATTTTCGCCAACTGCCATCATCACATCTCCAGCGAAATTCATGCTGACTAGGCTTTTCTAGCCAAGCAAAGTCAACTTCATGATTTTGATAGTATTGATTAAAATCAAAATCTTCCATTACTAATTCTCACCTTAAGCCAGCTTTCTTCAACGATTCTAGGAGTACACTCCCTAGTTCAGAGGGGTCTTTTGCACAAGCGATACCTGCTGCCTCAAAGGCGGCAAACTTTTCTTCTGCAGTACCCTTTCCACCAGAGATTATTGCTCCAGCATGTCCCATTCTTTTACCAGGAGGAGCAGTTGCACCAGCGACGAAACCGACAATTGGCTTAGTCATATTTTCAGCAGCCCATGCAGCAGCTTCTTCTTCAGCAGTACCACCAATTTCTCCAATCATAACTATTGCTTCGGTTTGTTCATCTGCTTCAAAAGCAGCCAAGCACTCAATGAACCCAGTTCCGTTCACTGGATCACCACCAATTCCAATGCAAGTAGACTGACCTTCATCAATACTCATTGTTTGAGCTACTGCTTCGTAAGTTAAGGTACCGGATTTTGAAACAATTCCGATTCTGCCTTTCGCATGAATGTGGCCGGGCATGATTCCTATTTTTGCTCCGCCAGTGTCTCCAGGAGTGATTATGCCTGGACAATTAGGCCCAATCAGACGAACACCGGGGCGATTGTAGACATATGCAACTGCCTTTACCATGTCGAGGGTTGGAATACCCTCTGTTATACAAACGATTACACCTTCACCTTTGACATTGTCAAAAGCATCTGCGGCTTCCATGATAGCCTCGCCAGCAAATGGAGGAGGGACATAGATGACGGTAGCATCAGCATCTGTTTCAGTTATTGCTTCAGTCATTGAATTCCATACTGGATAATTGCTCCCCTGTAATTCGACAGTTTGTCCACCTTTTCCGGGGGTGCATCCACCAACAATATTAGTGCCGTATTCAACCATTTTATCCGCATGGAACATTCCTTGCTTTCCGGTGATGCCTTGAACCAAAACTTTAGCATCTTCTTCTATCCATATTGCCATTACTGACCACCTCCACCGATAAGAGCGACTATTTTTTTTGCACCTTCTGCTAAATCATCCGCCGGATGAATATTCAAAGTGGATTTAGATAATATTTCCTTGCCTTCATCAACATTTGTTCCAGCGAGTCGAACCACTAGGGGTACTTCAAGGGAAAGTGCCTCAGTTGCTGCAATAACACCTCGAGCAATAATATCACAACGCATGATGCCACCAAATATGTTGACTAATATTCCCTTTACATTGGGGTCTTCAAGGATAATAGAAAAAGCAGTCTTGACTTGCTCTTCATTTGCTCCACCACCTACGTCAAGGAAGTTTGCTGGTTCACCACCATACAATTTGATAACGTCCATTGTGGCCATTGCCAATCCTGCACCATTTACCAAGCAACCGATATTACCATCAAGTTTCACGTACGATAGACCAGATTCTTTAGCACGAACTTCAACGTCTTCCTCTTCGCTTAAATCACGCAATGTGTCCCAATTCTTATGCCTAAATTCAGCATTTTCATCAAAGGAAACTTTTGAATCAAGAGCCACGATTTCATCACTCTTGGTCTTGACCAGTGGATTAATCTCCACCATAGTACAATCATTTGATACAAACATTTGGTACATACTTGCCAACATCTTCATGAATGATTTCAAGGCTTTACCGCTCAGTCCAAGAGCAATCCCCAAATCTCTATTTTGAAAACCCATTAATCCGGAATTAGGATCAATAGTGATTTTATGAATTAATTCAGGTGTTTCGTGCGCTACATCTTCAATATTCACGCCACCTTCTGTTGAAGCCATTATCATGACAGCTTTGTTTTCTCTGTCAACTAGTAGAGCAAGATAGAATTCGTGTTCGATGTCACACCCAGATTCGATGTACAAGTTACTTACTAGTTTACCTTCATCTCCAGTTTGAATTGTTACGAGTATATTTCCAAGAATATTCTCAGAATAGGATTTTACTTCATCTCTAGAAAATGCAATCTTCACACCGCCGTCCATCACATGATCTCTTGTTTTGGGATTGTAAAGGGTTCCTTTCCCTCTTCCTCCAGCATGGATTTGTGACTTAACAGCAACTACTTTTGAGTTGAGTAAGTCATAAGCATCGAGCGCTTCTTCAACAGTTTTGCAGTGTACTCCATCTAG
>JAQXFJ010000123.1 GCA_029250385.1 Candidatus Poseidoniaceae archaeon
TATTTGACCATATTGTATCATCGCCCCAAACAAACCCAGTTTGCGTTGAAATTACCGATGGAGACATACTTATTTGTAAATCCGTAAGTGGAGATTTACTTGGTACTTCAAGAAATATATCGTTATTTATGGCATTGTTGCCTGTAAGTTGTATTAACTCTTCATCTCCAATTGCAGAAAAACTAACGTAGTCATCATTGTTAAGGGAAAGTAAGTCGCTGGATTTTATTGAAATATTACCGGTCATTTGTAATGGCCCCATTATAGCCATTAAAATCGCTAAAAAGAGTGCACTGCGCCACGTGGTCACTGCGGACATGCACCCCCGTATACCTGTAAGGACTTGAAACATACCCTTCGAGATAATTTTCAGAACGGAAAAAAGCGCAATATCAGCGTTAATTTCCCAAACAAGTTTGCTTCCAAGGGAGAGGTTCAAGAGAAAAACCGATTTCGCAACATCATGGCTAAGCCCAAACCCGCCGGTGAACTTGACGCGGTTTCTCTTGAAACCGCTTTACTGAATACGTGGAGTGAAGAAAACGCATTCCAGAATTCAATCGAATCCCGACGAGGTGGAGCCCCGTTCATCTTCTTGGAAGGACCACCAACAGCCAATGGCAAACCTGGAATCCACCACGTTGTTGCTAGAGCATACAAAGATCTAGTTTGCCGATGGAAGTCTATGGAAGGTTTCCTAGTCGAGCGAAAAGGTGGCTGGGATACTCATGGTTTGCCAGTGGAAATCGAAGTGCAAAAGCGCATGGACTTAATGTCAAACGAAGCCATTGAAGCCTACGGCATGGATAATTTTAATCAAGCCTGCCGAGAATCTGTTTGGACCTATGAAAGTGCATGGCGTGAGATGACTGAGCGTATGGCTTATTGGGTTGACTTGGACAACCCATACGTCACACTAGACAATAATTATGTTGAATCTTGTTGGTGGGCATTAAAGCAAATGTTTGACAAAGGACTGCTATATCGTGGCCACAAAGTTTTACCATATTGCCCTCAAACAGGCACCTCATATTCAAGTCACGAAGTTGCACTAGGCTACAAAGAAGTTGAGGAACCATCGGTATATGTAAAATTCAAACTTATTGATGATGACTCATCGATTCTAGCTTGGACAACTACACCTTGGACACTACCTGGCAATGTTGGTCTAGCTGTTGGTCCTGAAGTGACTTATGTCAAAGTCAAAGTATCCGAAATAGCGGCAAATTGGTCTGGTGCTGGTGGTGCTGAGGTCGGTGAGACAATGATTCTAGCCAAGGATTTGATGAAAGAAGTTCTTCGACATAACGTCGAGATAATTGAAGAGTTCCAAGGCAGCGACCTTGTTGGACGGGCCTATGAACCACTATTCCCCGATGCCGTACCTAGAGGTGATTCGGCTACTGCATGGACTGTTTTGTCTGCTGATTGGGTTACCACTACTGATGGTACTGGAGTAGTTCATACTGCGGTAATGTATGGAGAAGATGACTATAATTTAGGAATGGAGGTTGGATTACCTGCATACCATACTGTTGGGATGGATGGAGCCTTTGTAACAGGAATACATCAACAATTAGACGGTCGCTATGTCAAAGAATGTGATCAAACCATTATTGAATTATTATCCAGCCCCAAGGGCAGCAATGGTAAAGGTCCAGATAGTGGTTTACTATACCGTGAAAAGGCATATTTGCACGACTATCCACATTGTTGGAGAACCGATCATCCACTGCTTTACTATGCCATGGATTCATGGTTTGTTCGTATGACTGCGGTTAAAGAACAATTATTGAAATTTAATGACGATGTTGAGTGGGCACCTGATTGGGTTGGCGAAGGACGGTTTGGAGAATGGCTTAGAAATGTCAAGGATTGGGCAATTTCTCGTGAACGTTATTGGGGCACCCCCCTACCCGTGTGGCGCAGCGAAGAAGGACAAATGAAATGTGTCGGTTCAATAGAAGAATTGCAGGCAGAAGTTGCTAAAGCTAATGCTGCTGGCTATGATAATCCCGAATGCCCAAGCGATGTTGACTTGCACAGACCGATTGTCGATGAATTTACGCTTGTCAGTGATGACGGTAAACCAATGCATCGGGAACCATTTGTCATGGATTGTTGGTTTGATTCTGGTTGTGCGCCTTTTGCTCAGTGGCACCACCCATTTGATGGTGGAGAGACATTTAATGCCTCTTTCCCGGTTGATTATATCTGTGAAGGAGTCGACCAAACCAGAGGCTGGTTCTACACCTTGCTGGCGGTTTCAACTACTGTTTTCGATTCACCTGCGTATAAACGCTGTCTATCACTAGGACTAATCCTTGATGCAGAAGGTAAGAAGATGTCTAAGTCTCGTGGCAATATAGTTGACCCATGGGACCACTTTAATCGAGAAGGCGCAGATGCAACTCGTTGGTACATGGTTACCGCAGGAGCACCTTGGAGTCCGCTAAAGTTTGACCCTAATGGAGTTCGAGAAACTTATGCTAAAATGTTCTTAACGCTATGGAATATTTACAAATTCCACGCTGATTATGCTGCATTAGACGGCTTTGACCCTGAAACCAACGGCGTCGACGTCGTAAAGCGACCACCACTTGACCGGTGGATTTTGTCAAGACTCGCCTCTGTTGCCAAGAGTTATCATCATGATTTCACCACTTGGAACTTCCACAAAGCTTGCCGTGATCTAGAAGACTTCGTTGTTAATGACCTATCAAATTGGTATGTTAGAAGAAGCAGAAGAAGATTATGGGACGAGGCGGCTAATGAAGACAAATTATCTTGTCAAAACACCCTACATGAGGTTCTGACAACTGTCTGCAGATTAGTTGCACCGGTCAGCCCTTTCATGGTGGATGTAATTTATCGAAATCTTGCTGGAACAGGGGTTCACCAAGCCGCATGGCCCCTTGGAGTACCAGGTAGCCTAGAAGGCGCAACCGCTGACAACTGGGACCAGGCTGCTGCTGAAGCAACAGCAACTCTACCACCACAAGATTTGAGTTTAGAGGATGCCATGGCATTGGTTAGAGAATTAGCAGAAACCGGCCGCCGTATACGCATTGATGCTGGACGCAGGCAGCGACTTCCTTGTGGCGATGGTTGGATTGTTTCCGGACCAGACCTTGCGCAATTCCATGAAATATTAGCAGAAGAGTTGAATGTTGAAAATATCTCTGTGGAAACTGACTTAGACCGCTTCCAAAAAATCGAACTAGCCCCTAATTTCCGCGCCCTTGCCCCAAGAGCACGAGGCGATGTCAATGCCATCGCTGGAGAAATCCGTAATGCAGCAGACCCAGTAGCAATGTATCAACAAATAACATCAGGTGAACTGATAATAATGGGAATTAAAATCGAAGAATCTGATGTTGAGGTAAAGCGAGTAGAGAAATCCGGATTTGCCGCCTCAACAATCCAAATTGGGCAAGGCGATGACTCATATCAAGTCAGTTTAGTACTCGATATGAATGATACACCTGAGTTGTTGTCCAAAGGTCTTGCTAGAGACATCACCCGTAGAATTCAAGCCAAGCGAAAGGACCTTGACTTGGATATTGAGGCAACTATTGATCTTGAAGTATGGACTGAAAATGCACCTGAATTATTTGAAGTCGACCGCCAATGGATTGTTACAGAAACACGAGCGAGTGCTGCAGTATTCCATCCAAGTGAGAATAATCCCTCGCAAAACACAGAGTCATTTGAAGTGGATGGGGCTAAAATCAACTTTTTTGTCAAGTAAAATCCTAGCAACGACGGATTCAAAGATAAGGATTGATTACACCTACACATGCGAAGAATGGCTTTGTCGGTTTTGTTGGCACTATCAACAATACTTGCAGGATGTTTTAGCAACGGTGAATCATTGGTTGAAGAAGAAACCATTGAGAATATTTGGACTGAGTACATATTGATCGATGACCAGCAACATGAGAATCCAAGACCGTTCACCACAGTGGATCTTAACACCAATCAATCAACCAATATGTCTTGGGCAGTATTTGATGCCTCAAAAGGTGGCAATTGTTGTGAACATTATCTTGCCACCACTATCGAAGGCCAAATTCTCAATATTGGAGGAGAATATCCTGTCTGGAGCCTAGACCGTGGTCATAATTGGGATACATACATCCCTGGCGTCTTACCTGCACTTGGGCAATGTGTGACTGCAGTTCCGACCAATCCCGGACAAGAGGGGCTTGGTGAAGGTAGTATTGTCCAAGCCACCAACGGGGACATCATTTCGATGTCGTGGTACCCCTATGCGGGTGGCGATTTGAAATTAGACAAATTTTATGCGATTCTATACGACGAATCTGAAGATGAATGGAAATGGTGTTACAACAGAATTACTGAGCCTTTCTATGATCGTTCTTGGCAAGTAGAAGTGATTGGGCCAATCCAGTCTTCGATGGGCAATGGAGATTGGGCTAGTATAGTAGTGTCTAATTTTTGGCACCAAAGTTTGAATGCTGGTGGTCAAATTAGTGTTGACGGATTAAATTACTACCCATTCCAATTCCCAGACCGTAGTGGTGGAGACCCAGAAGTGGAGCTAGACCTTGACTTTACTGAAGCGGGACTATCCGCATACTATGACGTTAACAAACCGCACAAAGAAATGCGCGCATTCCCGGTTCCAAGCGGTGGTTTACTATTCCCTTCATACTATGATAACGGCAATGCTGCCTACATGGATACATCACTTTCTTGGAATGAATTGTATGTTCAATTTCCAAGCGAATACTGCCAAATCGATTCAGCCGGAATTATCCATTGCGTAAAGAATAGCGGCACCTCATTTACTCATTATATGTCAAATAATGGTGCGGTCAATTGGACTAACCACACCTACGAACTTAGTGATCAAGCCACCCAAATTGAAGAATGGGAATTCCAAGCCAATGGTGAGTTAGACCTATTTGTGCTGAATGTCCGCTATCAAAGTTCCACTGGCCCAGACGTTGACACGGTTTACCATGTTCGAGGTTACTCAGAAGATATGTCACCTGATACTCTTACTTACATCGGGCAAGGTGACCTTGATTCGACATCGGGCGCAGGCAATGATATCCGGTTTGATTTTGCTTCCTTAGCCATCCTCAACGATGGTGGGGTTATTGTTGCATATCATGATTCAACAGACCCTGACCCGCTTTTTGCGGTTGAGATGATGATGCCAGAGTACTAACTAAAACATGTTCAATATATCAGCAAATAAGGACTTAGCATGTCCATTACTACGCTCTACTAATCGCTTGACAATTAGTTCTGGAGTTGACCTAGCCAGATGATTTCTGATTGGTGTTCTGTCAACAATTAATTCAAGATTAGAATCTAGACCTCTTGCTTCAATTCCATCGACTCTAAAGTCGTCACATCCAGAAGCTTTGATGATTGCTGGGGCAAGATGAGTAACCAACATCATACTAGTGTCTGGTTGTGAACGAGCGGCGATTAACATACCGGCGATAATCCTAGCACCAGCACCTGGTTCAGTAATGGCTTCCAATTCATCTGCCAAAATCAATTTCGGTGTCGGATCACTGACTACATTGGCTAGTTCAACTAAGGTTTGTTCAAGCGCCCCAGCACTTTGTGTACCTCCGGCCTTAGCAAGAATGTGTAGAGCATCTACATTGCCCACTCTAGCCTGTTTAGCCGGAACTGGTAAACCCATATGTGCCAATATGCATGTATGAGCGAGTAATTCTAATAATGTGGTTTTGCCACCAGAATTAGCGCCAGTAAGTAATGCCAGAGGTTGCATGTCGCCCTTTTCAGCTGCCTTACCTAAACCGTAAGTCACTGGGTCTGCTGCCATACCGAGTAGCAAATGACGACCTTCCTTTACCCAGATTCCGTGCTTTACTAGTTTTGGCATGGTGCATAAATTATGCTTTGCCCAACGAGCAATTGTCAACCATTG
>JAQXFJ010000137.1 GCA_029250385.1 Candidatus Poseidoniaceae archaeon
AGGTCGCCCATCGAGCCGGCAATAAGCTCCTTTCCATCCAACATGACTTGAGATGCTCCATGGGCTTGGGCAGCGTCTTCAATTAGGAAAATCCCTTTTTGACGGCACATTTCAAACAATCTTGGATCGTAAGGTTGACCGTAAATATGGACACCAATTACTGCCTTGGTTTTCTGGGTAATCGCCGCTTCTACTGCATCAACATCAAGACACCAATAGTCTGGCTCTACATCAACAAAGACCGCAGTAGCACCAGCAAGAGGGATTGCGGTAGCACTTGAGATGAAAGTGTAAGATGGAACAATTACTTCATCCCCTTCTCCAACTCCCAATATTCGTAATGCTGCCCATAGTGAAGAGGAACCATTTTGGCAAGGTGTGGCGACAAGTGCTCCACAATGCTTGGCGAACTTTTCACCAAATTCTCGACCTTTTGGGCCTTTTACCCAATGTCTAGAATCTAAGGTTGTAACAGCAGCATCGCGCATCTCATCTGTCCATGAGGGGCGTGCTGTTGGAATCCTTTCCATATTCCTGCCTGTACAAGGACCATTAAGATGCTATGTTTTATCACTGTGAAATTGTGTAAGATTCATCATGTAGTTTAATGTTCAATAGAACTTCACCAAAGTCTCTGGCATAGGCGCAAATCCTTCTGATTGATTCTAACAGCCTGAACAAAAACAATTCATTCGTTGCGTTATTGTTCATTAATTGTTCTTCTAAAGCCGTAATCTCGTTTTGTGAATCCTTCAATTGGTGTCTTGCTGCCTCTATTTCATGAGAATCCTTGGTTCTAATGTTAATCATTAATTGCTTGATTGATTGTTGCCAGTTTTCTATTTGTGGTAATACTAATTTCATTTTAGTCAGTGATTGAGTGTTAGAAATTAATATTAATTCTGCCATAATTAGTGCGTGGTCCATCATTCTCTCGAGACTTCTGGCTAGATTACTATACTCTACTGCTTGATTACGTGATAGTTTTAGGCTACTAGCAACAAAGTGAGAGTCTAATGAAATCGCGACCTGTCTTTGTACCAAATACAGCAATGCATCTACTTCCGCTTCCCGGTCGTTGGCATCGGTGAGGATTTCATTTGAGTCCCCTTTGATTACCGATACAATATCACGAATGATTGAGGATAGTTGAGAATACATTCTGTTGATGCTTGCCGTAAGCGGCATCTCGGATGCCCTAAGAAGACAGAGTAGTTCGACGTTTGTTTCACTTTCATTCATTGTTTCAAAGCCGCGGGTATTTCGTAAAAACCGTCTAATTTGCTTGTTTAGAGATCTTTTTTGCTGCCCCTCAAATGAAATAGTTATTTTGTCCACGCCAGAAATATAGGCGCCCATTAGGTGGTCGTGAAGGGAATCTGTGGGCAAATTAGCTGCGTTAATGGCTACGGTTCTTGTCTGGAAATTTGCTCGATTGAGTGGGGAAAGCCGTAATGCTCCGCTTGGCCGCCAATCAACCCTAACACCGTCTCTAGGGTTCAACTCCATTTCCTCGACCCAAGGTTTTGGCAGGGAAAGTGTATATGTTGAGCCGCCAGTAAGTTGTATTTTTCTGACATCTATACTGCCTGGACCTGTATTCATTCGTATCAGTTCATCGCAATATATACAACTATATAGATTACTTAGGCATTAGGATATAATGTGTTGTTCTATGGAGACTACTAATGGAACCTATCACAATGATTGTCGTAGTACTAGCGCTAATGGTTTGCGCTTACATGGCGTGGAATATTGGAGC
>JAQXFJ010000144.1 GCA_029250385.1 Candidatus Poseidoniaceae archaeon
GGGGCAATCTTTGGTTTTGGGTGAAGGAAACTGTAGACAAAGAAGCCACCACCATAATATGCGTTCATGTAGGCAAAGCTCAGCTAAATTATGCCAAAAAATAAGCCAAATAATGCAAATTCAGGTGCCAATCTTGGGCTAACCATGATCATTTCAACTGCGAGAAAAATCGCAGCAAAGTTGTGCATTATTTGTTCATGAAACAAGAACAAGTGGCTATGTTCACGCGCAATTCTTACCTCGTTTGGTAGGATGATATGACGGACAACAGTGGCGGTAAGAAAAGCCATTGATATTCCCGCAACAAATAAGATTACTTGCAATGTCCCCAACAGACCTATGTCACTTGTCTCCCCATTATTCATCAGTTGTAACAAACTGGCCACAGCAAAATATAGCACATTTGCTAACAATGTCCAAGAACTGAAGGTGACAAATTTCTCGAATCCAACCGGGTGAAGTAACTCTTCTTGGTTGTCCTCTAATCTTATGACTAGCATGTTTCCTGGTCCAACTTTGAACATGAAAAATATGGCATAAAGACCAACTGATAAGCACAATAGTCGCCATGCCAGTATCAAATAAGAGTTTGATTGGAAACTGGATGCTGAATCATCAACGGAGGCAAATAAATCGACTATTAGTCCGACAATTATAACCGCGATTGAAACAGCAATGATTACTCCGATGGTGATTTTAGTATAATCGCTTTCTTCACTATTAGTTGACAGATAATCCCTCAGTTGTTATTATGTTGAAAGTGTTTCAAGTTTCACTGCTTAATATTGCTTCTACTAGTGGTTTTATCGTCTGGCCGTGGGGGTAAGGTGAGGCGACATCTGCAGCCTTGGTAACGTAAGCAAAGGCTCCACCAACAGCAACTGACCAGTGGGCAAACTCGAACATCGATAGATCGTTAGGTGCGTCGCCAACACACAGTAAATCAGAACTAGTGAGTCCCATTTTTTCGAGGATAATTTTTAGTCCGGAACCTTTGGATAATTGTGGCTCCATCAAATGTATTGCGAAGCCGGTTTTCACAACCGATAGGTGTGACCATTTACTGCCAGCAATAAGTTGCTCAATCAATGCTAAATCTTCGTTTGGCAATAAGCACCATTCACTTTCTCGCCATTGATTGGTTTCAATACCTTGCCAACTCAAGCCTTCTATTTGAGTAGCTAACCATTGAGCGGCAGCTTTCGCTTCACTACCATCAGCACGATATTTTGTCTCACCCCAGTCAGGATGCCACAACACACCACCATTCTCACAACAGATAGGCCCACTTAAATTCAGAAACCGCCACAATCCGTAGGTAATTGCCCTAACATTGCCAGTTGCTAGAATAACTGGAATACCACTTTTCTCAAGTTGTTGTAATGCATCAATTACTGATGGTTCAATGAGTTTATTCTCATTAGTCAAAGTACCGTCAATATCTACTGCGACAACCTTAGGCTTCCAGTTGTCGGGAAGCCACTGCATATAGCAGGCGTGGAAAGTTTCTTTCATCAATATTCGCCTTGATTGTGGTTAATATTGATGACATAATTCATCAATGTCCAACCTCACGTTGTTACATGGCGGAGAAAGTTGATGAAGAATCATTTCTTTCTCTAGAGGATGAAGATGCAAAGCATAACAAGAAAAAAGGCAATAAAAAATCATCTAAAAAGCAAGTTAAGCAACCCGCTCAAACAGAGATCTTAGACGCTGAGATATTGGACACGACCGTGATTGAGCAGGCAGGTGGTGTATATCCGGTAGAATGGGCACTTACTGGCATGGATTGTCCAGACTGTGCGTCCAAAGCGATGCGAGCATTAAGTAATCTAGATCAGGTTTCAAATCCAGAGATTTCAGCAACAACAGGGCAAATAAAACTCAGCATAGATCTTGACAAAGGGCTGATGTCACAAGTTTCCTCTGTTCTAAAATCCCTGGGCCATCCGCCAAAATCACCGTTTTATTTGCTTAGTGGTACTAATGCCAAGGCAATAGCACATAGAAACAATATCACGGTAAAAGATGTCAAACGCTTAATGATGCGTCAGCCAAGCGTGCTTGATGTAGATATTAGTAGAGACAATGAAGTATTGTTACAGTTAGTTCCTGCACCTAATAAAAAACTCTTATTGCTTAGAGACCGAAGTATCCAGCAAGTAACAGGTGTTCAGCCTAAGTTTACTGAGGCGTTGTCAACGCGGCTTCGTCCCGACCAATGGCGCTTGTTTGGTGGTGCGGTGGCAGTGCCAATTTTAGCCATAATCTTACTTGGTGAATTATTACAATGGTCGCCAATTTTGATGGGAATAATAGCGGCTTATGGTGTCTTAATTGGTGGATTGCAAATGTTTCATGAAGCCTTAGCTAGTTTACTTTCTAGGCAAATGGGTTTCCAGGTACTCACTAGTATTGCTGTAATTGGGGCGTCGATACTTGGCATGTGGGAAGAAGCCTTGATGGTGGTTATTTTAGTGGCCATAGCCGCCCATTTGGAAAGTAGTGCCTTAGAGAATGCTCGCGAGTCTATGCAAGGCGGCCTTGACAGGATACCAAGGACAGCGCGTAGATTGCTCAACACAGCAAATAAATCAACTAAAATAGAGGAAATCCAAAACTTCTCATTAGCCGTATCTGCAAAACCACTGTTATCTGCCACTTTACTGGACCTCAACCAACACGGGAAAGTCACTGAAGAACATGAGATTATTTCCTTAGATTTAGTCAACATCGGTGATGTAATTGAAATTCGCAGTGGTGAACTAATTCCTGCTGATGGCAAAATAATCGATGGTTTTGGCGCCCTTGACAAAGCCCCATTGACTGGTGAATCTGTACCAGTAGAAGTGGAGGAGGGTGATGAGTTACATGCAGGATTAATTCTTGCTCGTGGACCAGTATTAGTGGAAGTTACTGCCGTTGGTGAAGCGACTAGGCTATCTGGGTTAATCGACGCAGTTCATAGTTTCAAGGAGCAAAAGCCAGCGATACAAAATCAACTTGAGCAATTCACTGCTATTTGGGTGCCATTAGTTTTAGTGGGCGCTTTGGTAGTTTGGTATCTCATGTTCCCCAGGGATAATTGGAAGATTATTCTGTTGTTGTGGGTTGTTGCTTGTCCTTGCGCGTTATTGCTTGCGGCTGCAATGCCTCATGCTGCAGCGTTATCTAAAGCCTCGAGAATGGGGGCTATAGTGCGCGGCGGAGATATCCTAGAGCGTCTTTCAAAAGTAAATCATGTGATGTTAGACAAAACCGGAACCTTGACTTCAGGAAAGCCAACATTAGGTGATATTACCATCGCTAAAGGCCGTCAAAAGAAAGCCGCAATTGCTCTTGCAGGCGGCTTAGAAAAGCGTTCATCACATCCTTATGCCATTACCATCCTAGAATATCTTGAAGCAGAATCAATCAAGCCTTCTGCTGTTGCAGGAATCACCGATATTGAAGCAGGAGTCAAAGGTTTTTCTAGCGGTAAAGAGGTCTCTTTGATTCGAGCAGATTTGGCAGAAACACATGATATTATGATTTCAGCAGAAATTTCTTCAGCGATTAAAAAGGCCAAAGAACAAGGTTACGGGGCTAGTATTCTTGCTAAAGAGTCCGAGGCTATTGCATTATTCAGTTTCATCCATGATGATACTAGAGATGGTAGTAAAGAGTTGATACAAAAACTCCTTGATAGAGGGATAGGTGTTGAAATTATTTCTGGAGATCAGCAATCCTCAGTAAGTGCATTTGCCAAGAGCGTCGGGCTGCCCGAACAATTTGCTCTAGGGTCATTATCACCAGAGGATAAAGTACAGTGGGTTGAAGATAAGTCGAAAAGTCATGTAACTATGATGGTAGGTGATGGCTTCAATGACTCTGCAGCCTTAGCAGTTGCCGATGTTGGGGTTGCCGTTGGGACTGGCGAGTCAGTAAATTTAGAAGCTGCAGATATTATGTTCCCTGGAGATAATCCAAAAATGTTAGTCGATTTACATGACCTAGCAGTTAAGATGAATCGTGCCTTAATCGGTAATATTTTTCTTTCAGTATCGATTACTTTTATACTTGTAATCGCGGTGATAAATGAAATGTATGATCAGTTATGGGTAGGAGTCTTAATCCATGAAATGTCCGTATTATTGGTTATTTTCAACGGTGCTAGATTGGCTGGGAAAGGTAGCATGCTCTCGATGCTAATGATTACCACTAAGAATCTGTGGATTGATACGAAGCAGGTATTTCTCCAAATGAGAGCGCATTATTCTAAACGTGAATCAGCGGGCAATCTTGACCCAGCAAATCAAAACCACGCGACATCTTAAACAATAGAAGCCTCTCTTCTAAATCGGTGCGGAGATGAGTCGAGTTAGGGCAGACCCGATTACCGCTGCACTCGCTCATCCTACTCGAAGGAACCTGTATATTTCGTTGAGTAATTCTCCTGAAATGAGTACAGTTCAGTTGCAAAACCTAGTCGAAGTAGATCGTTACAATCTCTATCACCACCTGAAAAAACTAGCAGCATTAGGTTTGGTAGAGAATCATCGTGACGAAGGTCGAGCACGATGGTGGAAGATTGCAACTGTAGTTGATATGCCAGAGTTGCTAACTACCTCTAACCGAACTTCGATTGAAAGGTCTCCGAATCATGAATCAGTTGATGTCGATGCCCAGAACACACATGTAATTTCTTTAGATGGTTCAAGAGATCGTGTTGGCGCTAAATTGTTGTTGGAGAAACTAGCCGAAGATTTGGGTATAGAATTGAATATTCCTTGGAATTTCGTACCTGAGAAGATTGCCCTTATCGGCGAAAAGTAGGTGATTATATGAGTGAAGAATTATCAGTAGAATCTAGAATTGCGCCTCCTGCGCTTTCATGTCCAAAATGTAACGAAATGTTACCCTCTGAACTTGGAGAAGTCCAATGCACAATGTGTTACGCCAAGGTAAAGATAGAACACGAAGGGACAAGAAAAAAGTGGGCTGATGAGAAAGTAAGTTGCCCAGAGTGCGAGAAAGTCTTAATCGTTGGAGTAAGAGAGAGACCGGCTAATTTACAATGTGTTTCTTGTAACTGTCAATTTGTCCTAAAGCCAAATGTTCCGAGGGTGGAAATCCAGTGCCCTAGTTGTGGCCGCAGTTTGCGTATGAAAAAGAAGCCTGGTAAGAGAGAGATTGATTGTCCGGCATGCGACACAAAATTCACGGTAAAGTTTTGATCAATTCTTAGTTTTGGCAGGCTGTAAAATCATCTAGAAATCGCTATCTTCCGTCGCTAAGTTATCGCGCTCCTTATGTATGATTAGAAGTGGATAACTAGCCGGATGGGTATCATGAGCGCCAGTGATAGCAAGAAAGAAGGGTCATTAGATAAGACCCACAGCAATCGAGAAAGTGGCGATAAGATGTCTTTATCGGCATTGAGGTCTCAGTTTACCAGAAGTCACACTCAATCAGTAAGCCAAAGCGAAATGACCAGCGCAAGGTTCCGCAATGAAGAACGCCTAAGAGCTGATATCCGTCGTGAGCGTAGGCTACGGCAACAAGCGATTAGCGAGCGAGTAACTGCAATGCAAGATACCCTTGCTAAGGATTTAGCAGTGCAGCATGAACTCACCCTAGACTCTCTTGAGCGAGAACTACGTGAACAAATGGAAACTGAACTTTCAACCCTCGAAAAAGAAGCTATAGTCCAAGAAGAAAGTAGACTTCGTTCTGAATACGAAGTTAGGTTAAATCGAAAGATAGCGGGCTTACAAGAACAATTTGAGATTGAACAAGATGTTAAGATTCAAGACCACAAAGACCGCCTTAAACAACAGATTGAGTCCGAGCTTCAAAAGGAACACAAACAACGACTAGAAATTCAAAAAGAGCGCGTGGCATTGGAATTTAATCAACACCTTCAACATAGCATAAGAGATATGGAGTCTGACCTTAGTGCAGAAATGGAATCACGATTCAAAGAAATGGAATCCCATGAATTAAACCGCTTAGAAGAAACACACTCGGCTAAATTATCCGAGCGTGAAGAGCAGTTACGTAGAGGGATTCGCACTAGGTTAGAACAGCAACTGAGGGCCCGGCTTAAGCAACGAGAAGCCCGACTTAAATCTGAATATGACCGCCGTAGTCTAAGATTAGAAGAAGACATTGCTCAACAAATACAAGTTGAACTTGAAAGTCAATTACGGCAAGAAACCAATGATCTAGAAGAACAAATGCGTGAAGATGTTGAATTAGCTATCGCTCGTCGTAAAGATGAATTACGTATTGAAATTGAAAAACAACTTGAAGCAAGACATACTGAGAGATTGTCTGACAGAAAATCCCGGCTAAGAGAAAAGTACGATATTACTTTCTCCAAAGCAGTTGACGATATCTCAAAGACTCTCAAACAAGAGATAGATGTAGAACTAGAGCAACGAATGGAAAGTGAATACACCAGTTATCGTAACTCTAGAGAAGGTGAAATTCAAAACCGCTTGGCAAGATTCCGCTATGAACGTGAAAACGAACTTCGCGACCAACTTGAAGAACAATATGATTCTAAGAAGACCGAATGGGCAGAACGCCTAGAATTAGAATTCCAATCAAGAGAATCTGCAGCAAGAAAGGCAATCATGTCAGAAATTGATGCTGGATTACGTAACGAACGTCTAACGTTTGAGACTCACTTAGAACTGCTCAAGGAAGAAACGGCTCTTGAGTTGGAAGTCAACATGGAAGACCGCCTTGAAGAGTTCAAACAACGAAAAGAAGAGGAAGTTGCTTCACAACTTGACCGCCAACTCGACAAACGCGAAGAGATTATGCGTAACAAAGCACTCATTGAGATTAGGAAGCGTGAGGCATTAATTCGTGCCGAAATAGAAGCGCAATTAGGTTTGAAGAGAGCAGAAATCAGAGACAGAATGCAGAACCTATCTTCTAAGATGGATAATTTCAAAGAAACTGCAGAACTCAAGATGCGTGATGCTGTTGAGAAGCAAGTACAAGGTGAAATCGATGTTGATGAATCTGAATACAAAACTCGACAAGAGGAATTCAAAGAACTACAAAACTTGGATACAAAAGCAGAAAAACGCCAGATGTGGATGCAATCAATTTCTGGTCAAGACAGAAATCAACCAATGACTTTACCAGATCCATCAACTCTTGGTGCTAAAACATCTGCACTTGGTGCCACTGCTGGCAGGCCACTACGAGGGGTTCTTGGTGGTTTGAATCAAGAAACAAAGGCCAGTATTGGTTTGTCAGGTATGCGTGCGCCAACATCTAGCGCAAAACAACTAAGTCCTACTTCTCCATTAATTAGGCCAATCAAATCACCTCTTGCTAGTGCACAGCCTACGACTTCAGCAATTCTACCTAAACCAATCATGAAGCTTGGCACACCAGCAATCCAGCCGGCTATCGGGGAAGAATTACCACTAGAAAGCGTTACTGAAGAACTTGAAGTAGTTGCTGATAATCAAGAGACGACAACACTAGCACCGATTACTAGAACTATGGTTCCACTCGAACAAGTTGAATCTAATGTTGTCAAACTGACTCCAGTTAAGCACATGCTAACACCAGTAAAAAGGCAAATCCTTGACTCTGATGAGTGATTAGACTCTGCTTGTCAACTGAACGCTGTTTTCATATCCTGTAATGAGTTGGAGTAACCATGAAGGGGAAAGCCGCTTTTGTATGTTTGACTTTATTGTCGTCATTCATCATTGCTTCTCCTATTGCTGGGGCAACAAATAATTTAGTCGAATCGGGTATTACTTTTGAAAGTAAAGAAGAGTTTGTTTTTATTCATGTTTTGGAGGACAATACCGTATTATCGCTTACTTCAATTGGCGATATTTCAGTAAACAGTCATACTCAAGGGGTATTAACACCACTCTGGTCCTTTAATCTAAATTTGACTTCAAGTTATGCCAAACTAGACTCTGGAGAGAAATTGTTGGCAATAATCCATGAATCAGGATTCTTGACATTTAGTTTGGAAGACAAAAATGTTCAACTAAATACAACTTTGTCGTCAATTCCCGATTCAATAGATTGGGATCAGGATGGAGACTTATGGATTGCGTACAACAGTGGACTTAGAAGGGCCAAGGAATATTCAAATGGTGTTTCAACTAATCAACAAACAGGTAGTATCACCTCAGGATTTTTGTGTTTTGAAATATTAGAGAATGGCAATCTAGTTTTTGGCGCTTTTGATGCCAAAATCCATGTGTATGATGACGCAGGAAATTTAGTATCGAGATATACTGAACCTAATACTTACATAACTACGCTACATGAAACAAATGACGGAATGTTGATTGCAGGATCTGGAACTGGAAAACTGCACATTTATGATGTCAACAACTCTTGGTCTCACATAACATTATCTCTTGGTTCCAGTGAAATCACTAGTATCCAATCTTATGATAATTCATTATACTCAGTTTTTGATGGTGATGATAATATCTATTTCATTGACAAATCCACCTACTCTGTTCTAGATAGTTTCCCAGCACCAATTGATTCACAATACGCGCTTAAAGAGCCCACAGGACAGATGTCAGTTTTATTCAATGGGGACAATAGAGGCAAAATAATGTATTATGATTTAGATGGCGATGGAGATGGTTATAGCGATTCATCAGACCAATTTCCTATCGACCC
>JAQXFJ010000162.1 GCA_029250385.1 Candidatus Poseidoniaceae archaeon
CAAATAGTCGATTGAAGAGAGACAATCACCAGATTTTGGCATAATTTAATCAATGTTAAATTATCATTCCAGCTTAATGCTTAATGCCTCAGATTGGGTTTAGGCCCATCTGAGGTATCCAATTAATAATCTAGCCGATATATTATATCAATACTCATATATAGTCCCCGATAAGCCGAATTAATGTGCTTGATGGGAATAATAAGGCCGCTGGAGAAAAAAACTTCATCGTTGCTGGCATGCCAATGTACAATGAAGAAGAGACAATCGGCACGGTTGTTACTTTAGCATTGAAACACGCTGATGCGGTAATTTGTGTTGATGATGGATCATCAGATTCGAGCGCCAGAATAGCGGAAGCATGTGGCGCAACAGTAATTCGACACCGAGTAAATCGTGGCTATGGTGGAGCTTTAAAATCACTATTTATCAAAGCGATTGAGATGAATGCCACTGCTCTTGTAGTACTAGACAGTGATGGGCAACATGAACCATCAGACATACCACAGTTACTCAAACCAATACTAGACAAACAGGCAGATTTTGTGATTGGTTCAAGATTCATTGATGGCGGAGGTGGCACAGATATGCCTGCTTATCGCAGACTTGGAATCAAAGTTATTACCGCGGCAAGTAATTTATCTCGAGATATATCCATCAAAGACACACAATCCGGATTTAGAGCATTTTCCGCTCATGCACTTGAAGTTCTGCGATTTGATTGCGAAGGCATGGAATTGTCTTTAGAAATGTTAGAAGATGCCCATGAGAAACAACTCAAAATTTCTGAAGTCCCTACTGTCGTAAGATATGATGTTCCAAAAGGTTCGAATTTTACTGCAGTATCCCACGGATTCACGGTATTATCTTGGGCGCTTGTTTCTTTATCGCACAAAAAACCATTGCTCGTACTAGGTATTCCTGGACTTGGCCTGTTTGCCACAGGAGCCGCAATGGGGCTAAATTTAGCGCAAAATGTAACCGGACAAATTGACGGATATATCGGTTCAGGATTGTCAGCAGTCTGGATTGGTGTGTTAGGTCTTTCACTTATGGCAACTGGACTGGTATTGCAGTCTGCTAGAGGATTCTTAAGACATTTAATTGTCAAAGAATTTGGCCTAGACTAAATTAAACACAATCTAGGATTTAGTGAACTATCGACAGGATTGTTCAAATCCCTCGCTTTAATCCAACAACCATGAGCGAGCCATCAAATCAAGATGATGGGCCAATTAGTTCTGTTTTAGCAAAGGGCAAAGAACTCAAGGTTATTGCTGCTAAAAAAACCATGCAATCTCTTGACAAAATGTATACTAACGTTCTAACTTCACCAGCTACTGTAGTAATTCTACTGGTAATAATTGCTGCCTTTTTTGCCCAACAAGGCATGGCTTTCCAATCCCAAATTGATGATGACGTAGAAATTTTCCTACCCGATGGCGCACCTTCCACAGAGTTACTTCTAGAAGTAAGAGAAGAATGGTCAACTGATATTACGGTAATTTACATTAAATCAAACAATGCAGATCCTCCTCTTGATGAAAATAATCAACCCGAGTGGGATAAAGGTGAGACTAATATCACTGACAAAGAAGTTCTAGAGATCATTAGTTGGGTTGAAGGAGACGACAGAAATGTCGGTGGAGATTCAATCAGCCGAGGCATTGATTACGATAAAAACGATAATGGTCGCAATGATGGCGTTTTGTGGATAATATCACCTGCCCAAGTAATCAAAGAAATTAATTCAGCTGATGGGAGATTTAACAATTCGCTTTGTAAACACGGAATAGATACAAGAGTTCCAATTATTGATTTGGATTGTGACCAATTGCCAGGCGGTGGTGAATATGCAATTCCAGAACAAGAGAGAATTGACACCATAATTGAGCAATCTAATGGAAGTTTTGACGCATTAATTAAAGACACAAATCAAGACGGGATTTGGGACACTACTGCAATAATTGTCGGGATGAATCAAAATTTTGACGTGATTGATGATTTCAACAACTTTGAGGAACTTCTTGCACATTTTGAAAAAGTGGTAGATAATCGTCCAAAGTCAGATAGTTCAGAAGAACAAAAAGTACCAATGATGGCAGTTACTGGTTTGACTAAAGTTCTAGAGGATATTTCCGATGCAATCTAT
>JAQXFJ010000169.1 GCA_029250385.1 Candidatus Poseidoniaceae archaeon
ATCAACACTCTAGATGGTAATTTGACCTACTTAGTTTTAGGTGATAAGCCAAACAGATACAATCCTAGGAGTTAACATTGTTACAATATGTAACTCTACTGGGGAACATTAAATGCAAGACTTTCAATCATTAGGATTATCAAAAAACCTCCTTCTTGCTGTAGAACAAGAAGGCTACACAACACCAACTCCAGTGCAGGCACAGGCAATTCCACCACTACTTGATGGAAGAGACGTGCTTGGGGTAGCTCAGACTGGCACAGGTAAAACCGCAGCATTTGCACTACCTGTGTTACAAATAATAAGTCGCTCAAAGCCACAATCTAAGCGCCATATTCGCGCTTTAGTACTATCACCAACTCGTGAACTCGCTGCTCAGATTGATGAACGTTTTTCCGCCTACAGTGGACATTTGGATATCCGACACAAAGTCATCTTTGGGGGAGTTAAACAAAACCCACAGGTAAGAGCATTGCAAAAAGGCATCGATGTCTTAGTAGCGACTCCAGGTAGATTACTAGACTTAATTGGCCAAGGTTACATTGACCTGGGCAGAGTAGAATTTTTCGTTTTAGATGAAGCGGATCAAATGCTTGACATGGGATTTATTAGAGATATAAAAAAAGTGCTTAAACTACTTCCAAGACAACGTCAAAATCTGTTATTTAGCGCCACAATGCCAAAATCTATTGCTGAATTAGCCGCCTCGTTCTTACACAACGCAGTGAAGGTTGATGTTAGTCCTGAAGAAATCACAGTTGAACGTATTGCTCAGAAAATAATGTTTGTTAGAAAAGCTGACAAGCGTCGACTTATTGTGAAAATTATCAAGCAAGAACGGGTTAACAAAGGAATTGTATTTACTAGAACTAAGCATGGTGCAAACCGTTTAGTGAAGCAACTGGACCAAAGTGGAATCAATGCTGCAGCAATCCACGGTAACAAAAGCCAAGGTGCCAGAACCAAGGCATTAGCTAATTTCAAAACAGGCCACACTTCAATCCTTGTAGCCACAGATATTGCTAGCCGAGGAATCGATGTGAATGATATTACTCACGTGTTTAATTATGACTTGCCCAATGAACCTGAAAGTTATGTTCACCGTATTGGTCGAACTGCAAGGGCTGGTAAATCAGGAATTGCGTATGGTTTTTGTGACGAAAGCGAATCTGGATATTTGGTTGGAATTCAACAATTAATTGGATTTGACATCGATGTCGATGAATCTCATGAATTCCATTTTGTTGGTGCAATTCCTAAGCCTGGCCAGAAACCTGGTAAAATAAAAACCGGGAAATCTGGCAATAAACCGAATAGGCCAAATCGCAATAATAACAAAAGCCGGAGTAGGCAGAACCAAAACAAGCCTAAATCTCCATCTCAAAATCAGGGAAATAATAATTCAAACCGGCAACGGTCGCCAAGAAGACGCCGTAGCAGAGACCGTTCCCAAGGTAATCAAAATTAACTTATATCTATCAGAAAGTGGGTTATTTGGCTATATAAATGGTGAAAACAGTCCTTCATATACCTCCCGTCAGTTGTATTTGACATGATGAACAAAACAACAGATACAAACGGAGCCTTGCCCCTCGCAAATTTGCTAGGCATGTTTCTAGGTGGATTTAGCGTAGTAGTATTTTTCATAAGTCAATCACTGACTGTGTTAATACCACTGCTATTCGCACCTACAGTTTGTGGTATCCTGTGCGCTGTATTATACAGAGCGCAAAGCAATACCACCAAGGACCAAAAAGACGTAGCACTAAACCCTGTAAGATTAGACATAATGTAATACAGATACCAGATTCCTGGCTTGAGAGTGTAAACTCAAGAAGACGATGACCCAATTTCTTGGATCATTTTGCTAACAAGGCGATACAAAACCAAAAGAAACCATGTTATTCCAAATTAATGCACAACCACCGATAGTTAGGTGATTTCAATGTATCTATGTCCGGGATGTGATATCGCCGTTGATCCTGAATGGATAATGTGCCCAACTTGCTCAATATTGCTTGAACAAAATGGGGAGCTCAGAAAAAGGCCAGTATCAGAAGATGAGCGCTATGCTAGTAATTTGTCCTGGTATTACCATTTAATTCCAGTTCTAACAGGTTTGATTGCGTTGGTAATTGGCGATTACCTAATG
>JAQXFJ010000180.1 GCA_029250385.1 Candidatus Poseidoniaceae archaeon
AATATCAAAATGAGTGCTTTAAACGGGGCTTGGAATGGTTTAGATGGTAGCGGAATAATCGTCACAGTTGCCGATACCGGATTAGATAGCGGAATTAATGATGCTACCATGCATCCTGATTTTTCTGACCATATTCACGGCATATACTCATGGCCAAGGCCATCAAACTGGTGTGCTTGGAACAGTCCGACAGACCCTGGTTCATGCGATGATGGAGCAGATGATGATAACGGACATGGCACCCACGTTGCTGGTTCTGTTCTGGGCGACGGCACATCAAGTAGCGGGTCTATTACCGGCATAGCTCCTGAAGCATCACTCCTTGTACACGCCTTTGAACAAGGTGGCAGTTTAGGAGGCATCCCCGACGATTATAACGATTTATTCCGAGTTGCAGTAGAAAACGGCAGTAGAATCCACACCAATTCATGGGGAAGTTGCATTCGGCCAGGATTAGGCGCTCCTTGTAATGATTATGGATTATACTCGACAGGTTCAATGCAAATCGACATTGGCGCAAGAACTTACGAACAACTTGTAATCATGTTTGCTAACGGTAATGATGCTGATGATTTAGATGGCGACGGTGAAATAGATGATTCGAGTTTACTGTGGGAAGCAACGGCAAAAAATGCTATCTCTATTGGAGCTTCTGAAAACTATCGTCCCTCTAGAGGAATGAGTGCCGATAATTCTAATGGCATGGCTGACTTTTCTGGCAGAGGCCCGGTAGAAGATGGACGAATAAAGCCTGACTTTGTCGCCCCTGGCACCCACATTCTGTCAACCAAATCCAGATCGGCTGGAGCGTGTGGTTGGGGTTCGTTCGATACCGAATATTGCTACATGGGAGGTACTAGCATGGCAACCCCAATAGCTGCTGGAGCAACTGCATTACTACTCGAACATCTTATTGAAAATGAAGGAGTTGCCAATCCAAGTTCTGCGTTGGTAAAAGCAATCCTTGGATCATCTACCCATGATATGATGGGGCAATATGGCAGCCCAACAAATGGTGCGGGAGAGGCTATCCCCAACATGCATGAGGGAAACGGCTTACTAAATTTGTATAGTGCTGTTCAAACTAGTTATGTTGCTGATGAGTCACTATCTACTGGCGTGAACAGGGGTTGGAGTTTCACCCTACCTGCTTCAGCACATGATCTTCAACTAGCATTAGCCTACACAGACCCGGCTGGAACTCCAGGAGTAACTCCATACTTGGTCAATGACTTAGATGTAGCAGTCAAGAATCCAGCAGGTGTTTGGACCAATTTAACTGATGATTTGAATAATCTGAGAGTGATGAATTTTAGCTCTCCATCATCAGGTGTTTGGGAGGTACATATTCTTGGAACATCAGTACCTACCGGACCACAATTTTTCTCACTGGCAATAAATCACGAGACCCCTTTGGTAAATCTAACCGAGGATGCAGATTTTGATGGTATAGAAGATAGTGATGATGATTGCCCAGCAATATTCGGTAATTCAACAACAGACCGTACTGGATGTCCTGATACCGATGGTGACGGATACTCGAATCCCGACCTAAGTTGGACAGTTGCT
>JAQXFJ010000200.1 GCA_029250385.1 Candidatus Poseidoniaceae archaeon
ATGAACATCCATCAATCGGCTGTGTAAGAGAAACAATGGAAGAATTAGGCATTAAAATCAATTTAAACGACATAAAACCTGTCATAACTCAAAAAATATTCAATGATGAAGGTATTTCCTTTGTCTCCTTTACCTACCAAGCAACATGGAATGGAGATATCAGCCAATTGGTACTACAAACTGAAGAAATAGAAGAAGCATTATGGTTCAGTCCAAAAGAAGCATTAGAAAATGCAGTATCATTCTTTGATTCACAAGCGTTGCAAGCCACTCTTTAAATTCCTAACATTGACTTGGCAGCATCGAATGAGTTTTGCAAACCTTCAGGGTTTGAGCCTCCTCCTTGAGCAAATGTTGGTCTTCCACCACCGCCTCCAGAAATATGTGGAATAATTGCTTGAAGTATTTCTATTGCGTTGTACTTCTCGCTAGCAATTGAATTTTCTGTAGTTGCAACCATTAATTTCCCACCACCTTCTTTCGAGCCTAATATTGCTAGGGTTGGTTGAGAATCATCAAGAGTTAATTCTTTCAGCATTTTGGACATGTTTTTGAGTCCACCATCAGATTCCATTATGACGATCCTCACACCGTCTTTGGATACGCTGGAATCATCTCCACCACTAGTTCTTAGGCGAACAATTTCAGCCTCTAAAGCCTCAATCCTCTTACGCTGTTCTTTCCACTCACCAAAGAATCGTTCTGCTGTTTTTGGGACATCTGCCACGTTAACGCCAAACACTTCACCTGTCTGACGCAGGATTCCATCCTGTTCCCTAGCATAATCAAGCGCTGCTTGTCCGGCAACAATATGTAATCGTTCAACTCCATCCTGCACAGCATTGGACCGTACTAGACGGATTGAGCCAATTTGTCCGAGTTCATCGTGGTGTGTGCCGCCACAGGCTTGGATATCATGATCGGCAATTCTCAACACTCTAATTGTATTACCTTTAGGTGCGCCTCCTTGATACAAATCAAAACCATGCTTACGGTCAGCATCTTTACGATTAAGAATAGTTTTTTCTGTTTTGTGAACTTGAACTATTACCTCATTAGCCATCTTTTCAATCGAGTCTAAATCTTGTCGAGTCAAACGGTTGTAGTGAGTGATATCTAGTCTTGCTGAATCAACTGCTTTGTTAGCACCTGCTTGGTAAATGTGAGGGCCTAAGATTCGTCTTACTGCACCACCAACAATATGTACAGAAGTGTGATGATCCATCAATTGTTTCCGACGATTCCAATCAAGACTACCATGTACTAAATCCCCATTACTAAGCGGACCATCTGTCAAATGAACGATATGATTGCCAATCTTTGCGACATGCAAAACTTGGCAATGAACAGAATCGGTTGACAGGACACCCCAATCAGCTTCTTGGCCTCCTCCTTCAGGATAAAAACAAGTACGGTCTAGAATTACCCCGTGAGTAATACCTTTAGGTAGACCTTCCTGATTTATCTCTGCACAAAACAGAACACTTGCATCGAACTCAAATTGGTATACATCGTCATAGTAAAGAGGACTAGTTGGTGGTAGATGTCCAATTCCGTTAATCAATGTTGATTCGGTATTTTCTTTTGCCGCATCCTTGGCCATTTTAGCATGTCGTTCCGCTAACTCTGCAGTAAATCCAGTTCGTAGAGATACTGACTTCCAACCAGAGCGTATGGCCAATGAAACCGCCATCTCCGGAGCGATACCGTGTGAATCATTGAGTGAAAACAGTAACTCATCAGCAATAGTTTCAGTTGACTTATCTACACCACTCAGCATAGTCTTGATTACCTGTTCCCCTTTACGCAACATCTCAACATATTTTGCTTCCTCAAGGTTGAGAATCGTTGCCATACCATCGTGAGTTTGTTTCATGGTTTTATTACCCATATTGACCTCTACATGGTGAAGTGCTAAGTCAGCCAGTGATACATCAATACCAAGTTCATCACGCATTCTAAGTGTTCGACGTGCCATCATCCTTGCCAGATATCCTGCTTTAGCGTTGGATGGTACAAGTCCGTCACCTAACATGTTACATAAGGCGTGAAGATGGTCTGGAATCGCATAAATCCTGGACAGTGGATCGGTAATAGCGGTGAATTGTTCACTAGAAATGTCGATTCCACGTTGAGCCAGCCGCTGTAAAAATGTGGCTAACAGTTCTTCACCATCAACACCTGCTTCGATATTCATAATTCCATTAAGCCGACTCATTTCACCAAGAATTTTGTCAAGGTCCAAATTAGGCCACTGCTTTGCAACTCCTTCAAAACCTGCTAAGTCTTTGAGCCAAGCCACAGTTTGCGGATAAATTGCTTCGTAAATTGTTGGAGTACCAGCCGCCGCCCAACAAAATCTCTCTAGCCCATACCCAGTATCAATAATTTGCAGTGGCATTTCGCTATATTTGTCGCCTTTTATCTCAACATCACCTTTTTCATCTTCATGAAGGTTCATGAATACTAGAGTTGCTAATTCAAGCCCACCAACAATGACTTCGACTGCAGGACCTGCATTACCACCGCCACACCATGGGTTTTCCACATAGGTAATTTCATTAGAATCTATACCGAATGTTTGGGTGAACATCTCATGACAATACCTAACACATTCTTCCATCCAGTAATACATTCTACCCTCATCAGGTCGATTAAAAACGTGATGGGCCATCATCTCAAAGGTAGTCAAATGGCGGCCACTACGGCCGACTGCATCAACATCAGTTAGACGAATACAAGGCTGTGAAATGGTCAAAGGATTTGCCGGCGGGTCTACTAAACCAGACGTAACATGTGGTTGGAAATCAGCAATTGATGCGATGGTTAAGTGAATGTCATCACGCCATCTAGCCAGAATCGGATATGGCTCTATTCGAGTATGTTCACGTTGTTCAAAAAATCCAAGAAATGCTTCTCGCATGGCATCTTTTAGTTCCTTTCCACGCATATCAAAACCGCTAATTAGTGGACTGCCAATGAAGGTATACTCATCTTCACTAGTATCACCACAAGTGTCACGGTCGTGATTTGAAGTCCAAAACCACAAGCCAGTTACCCGACATTGTTTTCGGATGTAGCCATTCTCATGAAAGACTGCTAAATCGATGGGAGCCATAACCATGGAAGTCACCTACTGGACAATCTTGCCAACATAAACAATGTATTGAACCCTACGGGTAATCTAACAGTTTATCGACAATCCTCAAAGGTAAATGCAGACACCCGCATCCATGGGCGAGGAATGGCGAGAGCATCTTGAATCGCTAGATGACGGTACAGTTAGAATAAAAGCCCATGGGAAAATGAATGTTGATGCCCGTATTGTTACCGACCAACAACATCTCAGTAGCCACATTGATGACAGGGGACCTGAACAGTTGGTTAACGCAGCAGAATTGCCTGGGATAGTTGGTGAAGCATGGGCAATGGCAGACTGGCATTTTGGCTACGGATTGCCTATTGGCGGCGTGATTGCCACTGATGTTGATTATGGCGACAATGGTGGAGCAATATCACCAGGTGCGGTAGGATTTGACATTAATTGCGGAGTTAGAGTTCTAGCCTTAGAAGCAACTATTGATGATGTGCCAAATATCAAAAAACTCGGTGGCAGAATTGCTGGAAGAATCCCTGCAGGTGCTTCAGGCAAGGGTGGGCTAGATATCAATATGGCCGAAATTAGACAACTTACTCAAGGTGGTGCTCAAGCGGCTGTCGAGTTAGGAATTGGCTATGATGAAGATCTTGCGGTACTAGAATCAAATGGACTACTAGAAGTAGCGGACAACGACCTTTCATCAAGAGCTCTAGAACGGGGACTTAGGGCGCTAGGAACTTTAGGCAGTGGCAACCATTTCATGGAATTACAATCTGTTGAACAAGTGGTTGACCAAGAAACTGCTAAACAATGGGGTTTGTATGAAGGGCAGTTATTGGCAATGATTCACTCTGGCTCAAGAGGACTAGGACATCAAGTATGTAGTGAGCATTCTAGAAAACTAGAGCAAAAATATCGTAAGACTACCGATGGGTGGCACTCTGAGGAATACGGGTTTACTTTGTCTGACCGACAATTAGCTTGTGCGCCCATGCACTCGAAAGCCGGACAAGATTACCTCAACCAAATGAATGCAGCAGCAAATTTTGCGTTCGCTAATCGTAGTGCTTTAGCACATCGACTAAGAGAGGTTTTGAAATTGGAAATGGGCATTGATGGTGAAGCAAGGACCCTGTATGATGTTGCTCATAATATCGCTAAAATCGAAACTCATAATTTGCATGGGAAAAACTGCCAGTGCGCAGTTCACCGCAAAGGTGCTACTAGAGCATTTGCCGGTGATAGTGGTCATATCGAGGGGAATTTCCACAAAACTGGCCAGCCAGTATTAGTGCCTGGTGATATGGGAACAGGCTCATGGATTATGGCTGGACCGCAAACGGGTCAGAACCAAGCGTTTGGTTCATCATGCCACGGGGCAGGAAGAGCATTGTCAAGAACTAAGGCCAAGAAAACTATCGATGGAAAAGCGCTCAAAAAACGTCTTGAAGATGCGGGAATACGTATCCATGCTTCAACTCCAAACGTGCTTTCGGAAGAGGCCCCTGAGGCTTACAAAAACGTCGATGAAGTAATCGATTTGACTAGCCGTGCAGGTCTAGCAAGACCTGTTGTTAGAATGCGCCCTAATATTGTAATAAAAGGCTAAATCACATACAGAATTTAGTGTGTGATTGACCAGGTATAGTTGGTGCAGCACCGGTGTGCACTCCATCTGGCTCTTCACAAATAACACTGAGTAGAGTATTTACGAGCTCTTTTAGCTCGTCTACTTGTGATTGTAATTCTTTCATCCGACTTTTCATGTCTACTTTGTTTTCTAAACTGATTCCCATCATATCCCATCCAAGGAAGTTGCCTTCCTTATCCTCTTTTCAGCAAAATAGCCTATTAATCTTTGAGGCTAATAGGTAACTAAAAGTGGCATTTTCCTAACTGATATATTTGACGAACCGTTATATTCATCGTGCATTTCGCTGCCTTTGCGCCACTGTGGCTTAGGGGTATAGCACCTCATTGGTAATGAGGAGGTCGCGAGTTCAAATCTCGCCAGTGGCTCCACCTAACAATCAATCAGTTGATTCAATTGTAATCGTTTTGGCGCCGAGAGAGGGATTTGAACCCCCGAGGG
>JAQXFJ010000107.1 GCA_029250385.1 Candidatus Poseidoniaceae archaeon
GCAATTGCTCAAGATATGGGGTGGAATGTGATTGAACTCAATGCATCAGACGCTCGTAATGCCGCATCGATTAGGAAGGCGGCTACAAAAGGTGCTACACATCGTTCTTTGTTCTACGATCCTAATGAAGAACCGAAAAGGACTTTGATTCTAATAGATGAGGTTGACCATCTTTCAGGTGGTCTTAGAGCAGTTAGTGAAAGTAGGATAAATAAAGCCATAACCTTCGATGCTGAATCTACTGAAAATCATAATTTATCTGGTGATACTGGTGGAAAAGCGGAGTTGTTAAATTTATTGAAAAATACCAAACAACCCGTAATTCTTGCTTGTAATGAAGTAATGGGGTTGTGGGGTAAATCTTCGAATTGGCGCTCTACAAGGGAACGTTTTCAAAGACTATTAGTGACAATTAATTTTGAACGCGCCAGTAAGGAGGCCTTACGTAATATTGCTCGGCGTGTGCTGAAATCAGAGGGTGTCACATATAGTGTCGAAGCGATCGAATTAATTGTCAATAGTAATCCTGGAGATTTAAGAGCCTTGGTAAGAGATTTACAAGTAATATGTTCTTCAAACAGCAAATCTATCGATGATGAATCAGTTAGTAATTTCATCAATTCTGGGGAACGGGATGTCTCCATCGAAGTATTTCCAGGTCTTGCCCAACTCTACAAAACCAATCAAGCAATAGATGCCATTAAATTAGGTGTTTCCATTGACAAATCTCCTTCTGACCTGCTGAACTGGATACATTGGAACAATCCATCGATTTTCACTAGCAAGGCTGCGATAAATAGAGGCAATAAAGCTCTATGTACTTCTTCTAAAATGCTCATGGCTATGTATGAAAACACTGCACATCGTTCTTGGTACTGGAGTTCTCAAATTTCAGGTTTGGCTGCTTCGGTGGTAAATCAACAAACCAATCAAGGTAAACTATACCCTGGTTATCCAAATTTCTTACGGCGTTCAGGGTTGACGACTCGAACCTCAGTAGTCAACAGGTTGGCTGAAATTTCAGGTTCGAGTAAATCAACAGTAAGAGATGAATTATTACCTATACTATCAACACTTCATTCTGAAACATCATCTCTTGGTAATATTGAAGATTTTTCAATTTCGATGAGTCTAGGATTAACTGGTGATGAGCATGCGGCTTTGTGTGGCTTAATAAAATCAAGAAAGTCGACTAAAGAATTAGTTGCGCGATATAATCTAATTGAATCACAACGTACAATCACGCTTCCGACTATCGTTAGTAATGAAGAACATGAAGAGAAATTGATAGAAAAAGTTACAGAAGAAAAGCCAAACAAGGGCCAAAGGACCTTATTTTGATTATTATTTTCGACCGGGTATTAACTTGCGAAATAATGCAATTGCAGATCTATCGCTATGTTCCTTATGCTCATCTTGCCAAGTCTTAGGGTGTAGTAATATCACGACAGTAAGTAATTCTAATCTGCCAAACCACATTAATATGGTCAAGAATAGCAAAGCTCCAGAATTTAATGAAGCCCAAGAATTATTTGGACCGTAGTCACCAAATGCTGGCCCAGTATTGCCAAGCGAAGAAGTAGCAACTCCAATTATACTCTCGATAGATTCGCTACTCATCAAAACAGCCAATATAATGGTGGATATTCCAAACAATCCAATCCATACTAATAACATACCAATCATTTTGTCAATTTGTTGTGGTTCAACTACTTCACCATTCATTCTTATTTGTTTGATTTTTCTAGGTTGGGCGATTCTGACTAATTCTCTCATGGCCACTTTGAATGCTAAAATTACTCGCATTAACTTCAGGCCACCACTTGTTGAACCAGCAGATGAACCAATCACCATCAATATTAACAGAACAAATTTGGTGATTACTGGCCAATTCATGTAATCTGTGGTGGAATAACCAGTGGAAGTAGCAATCGAAATAACTTGAAATATACCATCTCGTAGTGAATCTCCCAAGCTAATCTTGCTGGTCAATAGGGCAACAGTGACCACCATAATTGCGGTAGATAAATAGATGAAATAGGACTTAAATTCTTCATCGCTGAATGCTTTTCTATATTCGTTCATTAGAATTAACCAAATCAATGTGAAGTTAATTCCACCAAGGGTCATGAATATTATTATTATGAGTTCCACGATAAACGAATCATAATATCCTATACTTGCATCTCTCGTAGAATAACCCCCGGTAGATACTGTTGTGAATGCGTGGTTTATTGAATCGAAAATAGTCATCCCTCCAAATAAATAAAGGCAAAACATTTCGATTATAGTTAGAACGATATAAATTTTCCAAAGGGCAAATGCAGTTTCCTTAATTTTAGGGCGCAACCTCGACAAAGATGGTCCGGTCAACTCTGCTCTTGCTAGGGCCATTCCTCCACCCATAACTCTTGAAATCAACATCATACCTAGCATGATAATACCCATTCCTCCAAGCCATTGGGTTAGGGAACGCCACAGCAGAATTCCTTTTGGTTGTGAGTTAATGCAATCCATACTTTCTCCAGGTATGCAGTTAGGGCTCATATTGTGGGTGATTAACGAAGCCCCGGTAGTGGTAAATCCAGACATTGACTCAAACCAGGAGTTAACAGCTCCTCTTGCCATATCGATTAGACCAGCATCTGCCGCAAATGGCCCAACAAATACCCCTCCAAGCCAGTAAGGTAACAAACCAATGAATACGACAATCGGGTATATCAACGCAACAGCAGCAAAGGCTTCTCTGTCTCTAAGTCTATCTGCTGTATCATTTCTAGTACCAAATTTGAGCATTAAGAATCCGATTGCGGGAGAAAGTATGGTTGGGATGAGGAATGCTCTGAGTGCCATTTCTAAATCATCTAACCAAACTGTGATAATCCCACAAATCACCAGTGGTATGCTTATCGCAATTAGTGTCCAGCCAAGAATTAGGCTCAATACATCGAAACGCATGTTTACACCTGGAATTTCTTTTCAAGCTCGGCTACTCTGTCAGGTCTGGTGAAAATTATCAGATTATCCTCAGGCAGCAGTACTTTTTCTGGTGCCGGTCGTAAATTTTCCCAGTTACCGTCTACAGTTCTTCGTTGAATAAATGCGATTCTCATCCAATCAGTAAAACCTGCCTCAGATATTCGCATGTTTGAAAATTTATGTTTTACATCGACTTTCATACTTATTCCAACAATGTTTGGAACATTTGACAAAACAGCATAAGCACCGGCTGCCTTGGTGTGTATGTGGGCTAAGATATTGTCTACCGCAACTCTTTTTCTGTCAACAGCAAAGGTAATGCCCATTCTTTGAGTAACTTTGACCAAATCTGCATCATAAAGCAACAATCCAGTTCGATTAACACCCATGTCACTAGCAAGTAATGCCGCTGCGATACTGTCATGGTCTGACTCTAATGCAGCAATCGCAATATGATGTTCTGGTATTCCTACCTCGGTTAGAATATCTCTGTCTAAGTGATCACCATGAATTACTTCTAAGTTAGGATGAGATCCAATATCGGTTGCTGATAACTCGTTTGCAGTTTGTAAGTCTCTTTCAATAACCGTAACTTTAGCATCATTTAGCAACCAATTTTCAGCAATCATTTGACCAATTCTATTTGCACCAATAACTGCTACCTTTGGTGAGATTGGGAAATCTGTTGCTTCATGACCAAAAATATTCAGTATTCTATTGAAACTAGATAAGCCATTAGTTGCAACGGCAATTTTGTCATTGGGCATTAAAATAAAGTCCC
>JAQXFJ010000263.1 GCA_029250385.1 Candidatus Poseidoniaceae archaeon
CCATTCATTCCAAATTCTAACACCATTATCTTGGAGGTACTTTACGTTTGTATCGCCCTTCAGAAACCATAGTAGTTCATAAATAATAGATTTAAGATGTAACTTCTTGGTAGTCACCATTGGAAATCCTTTCGATAAGTCAAATCTCATTTGGTGACCAAATACCGATAGTGTACCAGTGCCTGTTCGGTCGCCCTTCTGTTCACCTTCATCTAAAATTCGTCGGATTAAATTTAGATATTCTTCCATAATGTCGCCAATCTAACCAAAGAGAGGAAGCCTTTGATAATTTTCTAACTTTATTTGATTTGATAAATGGGGGATATTCAATTTAGGGTGCTCCTAATTCACTAATACTCGCCATCAGTTGGTCGGTAAATTTTCTATAGAGTGAGGCAATGCGGGATTTAATCTCATGTTTCTCTAAATCTGCCATGGATCTAATTTGCCTAGAGGACATATTTCCACCCTCCCGGCTACTAAGCCACTCCAGCCAAGAAATCTTCTGGCCATAATTTATTTTTACAGATTTCCACAATTTAGGTAACTTATCCGTTTGTGGTGCCATCATTTTTCTGGTTCCTTCTAATGCTACTGGGACTACATTTGCATGCGGGAAGGATGCAGCAAGCCTAGCAACACCAGTTTTTCCAGGCAGTAACAAGGGTTTCTTTGTTTTCTTTGACCTTGTACCTTCAGGAAAAATTCCTAACGCACAATTCGATTCAAGAACATCAGCAGCAGAAGCGAGTGCTAAATCGCCACCTTCTTCTCGTTGAGTCTCAATCTGTCCGGTAAGATTCATAAATTTCCGAAGAAAGAAATTTTTAAAATGACCATCTTTAGCTAAATAATGAACTTTCCTTCTTGATGATGCAATTACTATTATCGGGTCAACATGCGATAAATGATTGGCTGCAAAGATTGTTGCTCCTTTGACTGGTATCCTTTCAGAACCAGACATCTTTATGCGTAACAAACCTCTAATTATAGGGGAAAAAATGAAGCGGATAAATGAGTAGCCAGGAGTTGGTGCTATCCCGCCATTGCGTGGAGTGATTTTCCAGTGTGGCTCAAGAGTGTTCCATGCCTCGAGAATATCATCGAGGCTTTCGTTCATATCTTTCCGTAATGGGATTTACCTTTGATTGTTGCTTCAAATATAATTATAATATAATGATTTCAACATGATTCCAAAAATCCTGCAATACGAAGTATCAAAACTAAGGATAATGACCAATAATTACCCGGGTTGTGATTGTTGTGAAGAATGCCAGTATTTTGACGGTGATTCTTCTTTCCTTGCTCGGTTTAATTTTCTCGCCATCAGTTATTGCTGACGCAAATTGGGATGAAGACGGTTGGCTCAACACCTCTCTCGCTACAGAGCGGCTCAATAACGGAGATGAGTTTGGTTGTTATGAGATTCCAGGGTTGTCTTGGAATTCTGATCCGGGTGCTGTGGCAGGAGAATGTAGAGAGTATATCGAGAAAAGAGTTGATGCAAGTCTATGGGGTGAGAACCCGGTATCCACATATACGCCAAATTCTCTGACCATGTCACAGCATCAAATTATTTCACAGCAAGGATTTGTTGTCCATGGAGATGCGAATTCACTTGGCTATACAGCATGGCATAATTCAACAGACATTCCTGCGGATTTATGGGATTGGTACAATTTAGGTCGCCGTGGTGGTAGTTTAGAGCAGGTAGTTGGCTCAGTAGACACAGTCAAGGACGCTGTTGAGGAAGGGGGTTTAGTAAATTTATACTGGATAGGGCGAGTAAATGAAGCGACAATCCGCCATGATTCAGCTATTGAAGCCTACATCAGATGATGATGCGGATGCATGGTTGACTACATGG
>JAQXFJ010000282.1 GCA_029250385.1 Candidatus Poseidoniaceae archaeon
GGGTATCATACATGGAAGATAACCCATCATTCCACGGTGCTGCACCTAATGATGAACAATTTGCCATTGCCATGGCTGAACTAGGTGAGGTGGTAAATTGAGCAGAATGGCGGCAACTAGAGACGGCTACGGCCAAGCCTTACTAGATTTGGCAGAAAATGAAAAAGTAGTGGTGCTGGAAGCTGATTTAGGTAAATCTACCAAATCACTACACTTCAGAAAGCAATATCCTGAGAGGACAATTTCTTGCGGTATAGGTGAACAGAACATGTTGCTGACTGCTGCCGGATTAGCATCATCTGGGTTCATACCATTTGCCAGCACATTTGCAATATTTACCGAACGTGCATTCGAACAAATGAGAAATGGTGTTGCCAGACCAAACCTAGCTGTACACTTGTGTGGCAGTCATGGCGGAACTCATACTGGAACCGATGGGTCATCGGCGCAATCGATTGAGGATTTAGCAATATTTAGATCGCTACCTAATGTGGTAGTACTACATCCTTGCGATGATGTTAGCACTAGGTTGTTAACAATGCAATTGGCTGATTTATCTCAACCATCATACACAAGAACTGCAAGAAATAAAACTCCAGTAATGTATGACGGGAGAGAATCCGAAATAGAAATTGGCAAAGGTGTAATAATCAAACAGGGCACGGAAGTTGCCATAATTGCTTGTGGGGTAATGGTTTCCGAGTCCATTAAAGCTGCTGAGCAATTAACTTCTCAAGGAATTTCTGCGACCGTGATTGATATGCATACCATCAAGCCACTGGATGAAGAATTAATCGATAGAATGGCGAAATCATGCGGGGCGATTGTAACGGCAGAAGATCACAACATCATCGGTGGTTTAGGTGGTGCAGTAGCAGAATATCTAAGCTCAAATATTCCTACGCCGTTAGAAAGGGTTGGAGTAAAAGACAGATTTGGTGAATCTGGTCAAGCGGATGAAATGCTTGATTTGATGGAAATATCATCACCTCATATAGCATCTGCAGCGATTAGAGCAATTAATCGCAAAAAATGAATACCATTGTGAGTACAGGGTATCCATGAGGAGCAAAGCCATACTCTTGTGCTTGGTCCTAGTACTATCCTCAACCATACAGTTTCATAATCATTTGACACAAACTGAAAGTGTTTCGCATACAGCACAGCAAACCTGCGAGGCTAATAGAAATGAGACATGGACGGTCGGATTAATCTATTGTAACGGTGTTACTCAACCTGGTTACACGCTATTTTCTCCAATGGCTTCTGAAACCTCTTACCTAATAGACCAATACGGTCGAGAAGTACACTCTTGGACATCACCTAACGGATATTCTGGATTATCAAGTTACTTATTAGATAACGGAGATTTACTGAGACCGGTAAATCTTGGCAATAATCAGCCAGGAGAATTTCTTGCCGGAGGTAGTATGGGTGGATTTGAAAGAATATCTTGGAGTGGCGAATTAGAATGGTTTTGGTCATACTCCTCTGACCAATATCGCAGTCATCATGACATAGAACCACTACCAAACGGAAATATTTTGATAATTGCATGGGAATACAAAAATGCTACAGAGGCAGTGGAAAAAGGAAAAATCCTTGCCAGTGAATCATCAAAAACAATCGGGACAACATCCGTTTGGCCCGATAAAATATTGGAAATAAAGCCAGTTGGAATTGATGATGCCGAGATTGTTTGGGAGTGGAGTTTTTGGGATCATACAATACAAGATACCGATAATA
>JAQXFJ010000114.1 GCA_029250385.1 Candidatus Poseidoniaceae archaeon
ATCGACAATAATGTCGAGTTGGCAGGACCGCTTGGTATTGTAGGTCCATTCGATCATGATAATGACGGACTTAGAGACGATTTAGACCTCGATGACGACCAAGACGGAATGGAAGACGAGGATGAAAACCTTGTTTGGCCAATTCGCTTTGACAGAAATTCAACTAACCCATGGGATCACGATGATTTCGGCGATGGAGAGGCTCTAGCTAATCCACTAGACTCATCAACAGGGCCCGATGCTATTGACAATGATGATGATAATGATACCAGAATAGATCCTGATTTCGATCACCTAGAAGATGGTGAAGTAAACGACCCTTGTTACAACGGAGCGGAATCTAGCGATTGGGACTTTGACAACGATTGTCTGCTTGATGATGATGACAAATCTCCAACCTTTATCACCCTAAATGCACCAGACAAGTTATGGATTGATGCAAAAACACCACAACGGTTCACCGGCCATGTTGATTGGATTAATCCAGTTACCAGTCAATTTGAGCCTGCTCCAAATGTCCCAATTCAGATTAATATTGAGTGGGCCAACAATGGTACTAAGGCGATAGAGTCAATATACATCCCAACCAATAATTTTGGTAACTTCACTTACAACCAATACATCTATCCTGAAATGCTAACAGTAGGCGATAGTTCAACTTACAGAGTGTATGCTGAGGTTACAGAATTGTTTGCTTTCAACGGCAATCAATCACAATCATATCTCATGGGAGCTGAAGCCAACTTAACTGCTAATATTGCACCGATTGGTGCTTTTAAGAGCAGTGAGCAACCATTCAAGGTTGACTTTTGGGCGCATTACACAGCAGACACCGATCGAGGAGACTACACCAAATTAATCAGTAACATTCCGATCACATTTACCGTTAGAGGGGGGCCATTTGGCAACTTATCTAGCCCAACCAACTTTTCCGGATTAGATGGAAACGGGTACCGCACAGATAACCGCGGATTCGCCTCTGTAACATTTATTCAAGATGTAGGAATATCAGGTACTTGGCGACAAATTAGACTAAACGCTAGCTTAGACAATGGTTTAGGACAGCTACCTGGTGGTTATGAAGAGATTATTTGGGATGATTTAACCAAGCGCCACATAGTTGTCACCGACGCTAATGGCGACCCAGTGACTGGTGATTTTACTAGTTTGTATACCAATACAACACTGCCAGCAGGAGATTACCAAGTGACAGGCCAGGTATTACCAGAATTAGCTTCAGAATGGCCATTCCCGTATCTTTACGGCGACAATACCGAGCCAGAAAACGTTCGAGTAATGCACCGAATGAACATCGACGGAACCATGTATTTGCCGGGAACCAACCCTGTGTATTACTTCGATGGAACAATCAATAACGGTGATGGAACTTTTGGTAACTGGGCTACATTATTCCACGCAGATGCACTGACAAACGCAGGGCTAAATTTCAATGAAGTATCAGCAATCAAACCATACCCAACAAATTGGGATGGTAATCCTGCGAGTCTATCTGGAGAGGCAGCATTGTTGCGACCATTTATTGCCGTTGATGGCGACGACTGGGCGATATCGCTGGTCAATGCTGGAAACAGCAACCTGCCACCATGTGGGGCAGTAGATCCAACCGACCCGAACAGCCAAGTAAGGTGTGAAATAGTTCCAGAAATGAATACCGGAGAATCCTACAGGGTTGTCGGTACAGTCACCAATAGAACATTAGATCCATGGGTTGATGATCCGATCACCTTGCAAATTGACATAGATGGTAACGGACAGTTTATCGGGCAACAAGAGACACAATTTACTTCTAAACCAACTCAGGCATGTTCAACTTGTGATGCCGTTTATGATTACAACTTCACTTGGTTAAGCCAATACCCGGCTAAAACCTACGGTACTAGAGTCGACTTCACTAATTCTGCGTTCTACTTTACCGGGAACACCAGCACACTTTCACCCACGGGCGCTTACATTAACATAACAGTGATTGGAACTACAGATTTCCAAATGACTTCGACACCAAGATTGTACAGAAATACCAGTACGGTAATTCAGGCAAAACTAGTCGACAACTCGCTTCAACCAGTGAGAAATGCTCCTGTGAATTACACATGGTCATTTGATGGACGAACGGGTGTCAACTACACAGATGACAATGGTTTCTTTGAGGTTCCATTCACTATCAACAGCACTGATTCATTGGGTAATTTCTCACTAGAATTTGAATATCCGGGTTCAAAATTATTGAAAGGTTCAGCCGTCAATCAATACATTTGGGTTATCTCTAGAACTAATATAACGGTGACTGATTTACTTCCAAGACAAGTACAAGAAGAATTTGGTAACTTTAGAAAGAGCGGAGATTCGTGGAATTTTGTTGCTCAAATTACTGATGATGGAGCCAATGACCCTAGTATAACTCCAGTTAACCTAAACGGTGCTGAGGCACCAAGTGGTGGCTTAGTCGATGTTATCTTCGAAGGCACTGACTTCCAAGGCGTCACCTATCGCCAATTGGTTGCAACAATTGCTCCGTTAGGCGCAGGCCAATTGACATTACCGCAACCAATACCTGGTTCTGGCGACTCACATTTGTGTTACTTCGACGGAAATAATGACGAGTTCTCCGATTGGGATACCGACCAAGATGGAGTGGTAAGCAGAGAAGAATCGGTAGGTTGCCTAAGAGCGGATATCTCTCCACTAACTCCAGCCAAACTAAGTAACGACCCAGCCGGTTTCTTACCTGATGGTTTTGGCCCAGTAAATGTCATATTGAGATATGAAGAGAGTTTGCCGAATGAAGGCTGCCAACCGTTTGCTGACCAACTTGATTTCAGAACATTGGGCGGTGCATGGGATCCGTGTACCTTCGTTCCAAACAACGAAAAGTATCGAATCTTCATGCCCAATATCGAGAACGGTTTCAACCTAATCGGTACAACATACATTGATGCACCAGATGAAGAAATTGTTTATACTGGTGAATTTGATATTCAAACGCAACAATATGAAGACAAACCAATGGTTCTTACCGGGCGACTTTACGATGAATTGGGTAATAATCTCTCCAATAGAGTCGTTTCAGCCCAATACACCATGAAGAACGACCCAGATAATCAAATCACTAAGTGTAACGATGTTAGAACCGATGAGACTGGAACGTTTGTAATTGAGTGCGACATTGAAGGTGTTCAAGCCGGACAAGCAGATATCAACATCATCTACTCAGCGCTTAATACAGCCAACCGAGACCAGTACAGATACAAATCAAAGACTCTCCCATTGACTTACCAGATATTCTCTAATTCAACGTTATCAATTACTGATGTAGGACCATTCAAGTCAACAACTGATAAGTGGCTTGCACCTAATGGAACAGAGTATTACCGATTATTCCTCAAGGAATCTTTCCACATTGATGCTATCTTGAAACAAAGTAACGGAGACCCTGTGGGAGATAAGTGTCTAAACTTATACCTAGATCCAGAGGAGAACATCAGACCGATTGCAAGAATTAGGACAAGTCAAGCTTTAGATGACCGCGGAACTATTACCTGGTTTAGCGGTGATCCGCTGCAGAATCCAACACTGAAGGGTGTTGAGACTACTGGTGGTAAGACCGAAGGATTCCGTGTACTCCGTGTGGCCTATGAGCCAACTGAGGATTTGAGCAATTACGGTGGCTGTGCAAGAGATGCCGATAAGTCACTCAACGGCTCATTCATGGATGTCGATATATTGGTTCGTTCAAGAGTCGATATTCAAGTTCAACAAACTTGGAGTTACCGTGGCGATAATGGTTTGTCGGAGGGCGATGCAGTAATTGGTGAAATAGCCCTGCTCAGGGATAGACTAGATCTCGCAGTCGAGAACGAAGAAGTATTCTTCCTACGCCAATTTTACTCTAATGAAGGCGAATGGGTTACTGATGGAGAAAACCGGTCGACTACTAACGAGCAAGGTATTGCAAGTTTCGAGTGGGCCTTTGACGGCAGGACCTGTGGAGGACAACCTTGTCAAGGGTTGTGGCGAATTATTGCCTACTACCCGGGTTCAACATTCTTTGCCCCATCGCAAGACAATATTTCTCATGAAATCCAATGGCGAGAACCAATTTCAGTAAGCGCTGATACTGGCTTCTTTACGCCAGGAAATACCATGGCTCTAGCAATTCTATTGATGGCGCTGTTTATTGGCGGAATACTGTATTACCAGAGGTCACAAGCACGTCGCCAAGTACAAGCATTACGAGGTATCTTAACAGATACAATGTTACAATTAGAAGCAAGCAATGAATTCATTGCCGCTATCTTTGATTGTTACAAGAATCTTGTTAGGCACTTTAGAAAGTATGGCTTCATGAAGAAGGTTTACGAAACTACTAGAGAATTTGAGGCCGCGGTCCGCAGTGCCTTCGAAATGGTTCCAAGTGAACAACTAGACGCTTTCTTGACTATCTTTGAAGAGGCAAGATATTCAGATCACACAATTGATGCAAGTCACCGAGATAGAGCCGTTGCCACTCTTGGTATGATTCTCCAGTCATTGAATGTGGCACTTGGAGAAGGAATGATGGTCAAGCGTTTTGACGATGTAAATCTGTACGATAACCAAATCAAGGCCGGCGAGTTTGTCGCTGCTGATGGGTCGGTTAGGCAAGCAGGAATTGTTGACGGCCAGGATTCAAACTTTAAGATTTGAAATTAAGCGATTGATTCGGATTTGTTCCGAACCTTCAAGGTGCTTACCTGCTGTGGCTAAGCCATGGAAGACTGGAAGACGCTAATTGACCAAGCCATGCAAAAGGAAACATCAGACTTTATCTCTGCTCACGCAACATATGGGCAAGCCGTTAGAGTGGCTCTTAGTGAAGCACAAATGCTCCTAGGTGACCTTGAAGCAGCACAAATCATAGAATCGATCTATGGTGCTCTAGTTGCGTATTCTCAGCAGGTAATGTTGAGAATGAAAGCGGAAGAGCCCGAAGTTGGTGGAGTAGACCATGCATTCCGTGCAGGCCAAGCATACGGCGTCAGCTGTGTACTAAACCATCTTATCGACCAATTAACCGACGTTGTTGGGACAACTGCTCTAGGTGCTTTAGATGATTTCTCAGACACTCTGCATGACGAAATTATCATTCAAGGCAGAGCCGCAGGTTTAACAATAGAATTACTTGATGCTAAAGGCGAAATTCTGTATGAATGATGACTCAAACAGGCGCGTTATTCGCGCTTTTTGACAATCGCCTCGCGTCGGTGCTTTGATAATGGGTTGGCGAGTCGCAGGGTTGCTTCAAAGCATCGAGGGAGTCAAATG
>JAQXFJ010000296.1 GCA_029250385.1 Candidatus Poseidoniaceae archaeon
ATGAAACCGTTAGATGAACTACATGACAGTATCATCAAGGATGAACTTGACATACTGATGGGCCCACCAAGTGTGTTGAGTTATTTTGCTGATATTGATTCCCCAATCAAGGTGAGAAAAATGGTCTCGGTTGCTGAAGTCTTAGAAGATGTTGACCGAGCAAAAATAGAGCAGCATTTTGGCTTAACTTTACACCAGTTTTATTCTTCAACTGAAGGAGAAATTGCAGCTACATGCAAGCACGGCACCTTACATTTGAATGAAGATTTGATGGTGATTCAAAAAGCATGGATTGATGAGGAAAAAGGCTGGTATCATCCAATTATATCAGATTTTAAACGTAAAACGCAACCAATAATTCGTTACCGGCTCAATGATATTTTGGTAACTTCCAACAAAGCATGTCCTTGCGGCGATGCAAGGGAAGTGATTGATGCGATTATGGGCCGTTCTGATGATATGTTTCAATTAAACAAGGTTGATGGTACGCCAGAGTTAGTAGTGCCAGATTTGATTCGCCGAGCAATAATGCAAATGAGTGAAGAAGTTACCGATTATATCGCCATCCAAAAGGCACCTGACCAAATCGAAATACAACTCAAGCCTGAAGGATTAACCGACCTTTCGATGGCAGGTTTTGATAAGTTATGGAACTCCAAGAATCTCCGACCAGTGGAAATTGAAATTACTCCATACACTCATGTTCCTTCGGCGACTAAATTGAGAAGAATTTATTGTCAATTCAATTGATCTAATGGGTACCCATCTGAGTGCCCCCGTTTACAAGGGGCCCACTTGCGATTACCAAGTATAATATTGCCAATCTCTTAGCAAATGTATGAGCAGAGATTGGTTTATGCTAAGTTTGATTGTTATTTTTTCCTTTTCAACATCGGGTTGCATCAGTGAAGAGGAAGAATATTACTATTCAATAGACGACTCTGAAGCGGGCACTAACTCTGATGGAACCTCTGATGTCTTGTTTACTATCACCCTTAAAGACAATGGTGGAATAGATATGGATTTTTCAGAACTTGCAATAATAATTAAACAAGATTCAGTTTCACACAATTGTGCTACAATCGGCACGATGGGGAACTGTACAGTTGTACAAACATCAGGAGTAGATGAATCACAATGGGAAATTGGTGAAATACTGAGTATTACTGAAAATGGAGTTGATATTTGCTCACAGAATTGCATAATCACATTAAGCGTATCTGGTCCTGAAGATTCTGAAATCGTCGGCCCAACTATCCTCAATACTTCTTGAAGTTAGTAATCCAGTAGTACGAGAGATGCCTATCTGAACGCTACCCAATATAGGGGTATTTACCTCTGTGATTATTTTTGTTTAGGTCGCCACATCGGATTGCCTAACCACACCGTTTAGAATAAAGTATCACCAACAAGAAATTCACTTATCGCTTGAGCGAAATCTTCAGGTGTAGGCATTTCATGCATTATTGAGCGTATCTTTTTACCCCCAGGTAAGCCCTTTGTGAAGGC
>JAQXFJ010000302.1 GCA_029250385.1 Candidatus Poseidoniaceae archaeon
AGAAGAGGGGTCAATGCCCAAAATAGTTCATCATTTGAAGCGTGTATCATCGGTGTTTAATCTAATGTCACAACAATGGAAAGTTATGGAGACGCTAACTCCACAAGATTTCCTCTCTTTCCGTGACCGATTAGGAACTTCATCTGGTTTTGAGTCTTGGCAACTACGGCAAATCGAAACAATTCTTGGTTTGGAACAGCAGCAGAGAGAAGCGGGTATGGATCCTCTAAAGCATATGGAAAGGTTGGCTAAAGAGGGTAAAATATCGAAAGATGTATTGGTTGACTTTCAAGCAAGAATTAATTCACCATCGCTTTGTGATTTACTTGACAATTGGCTGTCAAGAACACCGATAAACGGTTCATTATCAAATGACTTAGGCGATGAAGAGGTAATTGATCAATATGTCGAAAATCATCTACAAGCTATGTCTAATCATAGCGAATCTGTAATTGAGCATATCTTATCAATCGGACATGGTGACGAAGCATCAATTAGACCACGAATGGAGAAATCAGTTTCAGGGGCTAGAAGTTTTTTAATTCAAGATGGTAAAGTAAACCGTTCCAGGGCAGGTCTACTATTCATTGAATCATACAGAGATTTGCCACTCTTATCTTGGCCAAGGGCCTTAATTGATTCATTTGTAGAATTAGAACAGGCGTTGTTGTTATTCAGGAATTCTCACGCTAGGATGGTAGAACGCATGATTGGACGTCGTATGGGTACTGGTGGTTCCAGCGGAGTAGATTATCTCGATGCGACTTTGAAGTATCGAATATTTGTAGATTTGTGGGCTATCAGAACTATTTTGGTGAGGAGAGATTTACTGCCCGAAGTGGCAGATCCGTCTTATTATGAGTTCAACTCACAGTGATTATTATCATTCATGAGGATCAATGTCAATTGGGATCAATTCATGATCGTATTCGTACAATGCAATCTTCAAAGGGTCTAACACGAATCTAACCGAAGCTTCCTCAAAACCATACAAGGATATTAGTTCTTCTTTGAAAGCTTCTCTTAGGGCGACTTCGTCTGCGTATAGCGGTGCACCCATCCCAATTTGAAGGGCTCTTGCTCCAATAATTCTTGCTCTTTCAAATCTAGTATGAAGTCGAATTGGTTTAACCATAATAATCACAACGACTCGCAGTCGTGGTTAACCGTGAGAGCAAGTGTTTTTCAATATAACCCTAGGGTTTAGTAAAAAATAATCTCTATTCACTCTCATCGTTATCGATTTTTTGTAGGCCTTTCCACATGATTAATGCCGGTAGTAAAGCAACAAATAAGGCAATAAAAACCATAATTGCTAGCATAGGCGAATCATCGGTCTTTGAAAAGATTGGAACGGTTTCTTGCTCGTTATTAAAATCCATATCCCCCGTGGGGCTTTGTGATAGGGAATTCAGCATTCTTACTCCATCTGACTCCAATGTAAAAATTAGTCTCCCTGTCCAATTATCTAACCAGTCAGTAAGGTCCAGTTGACTTTGGTCGTGGTTTAATTGGATGTAGTCAACAGCCAAATATGATAAATTTCGTTTGCCAAACTCATGAGGTGTTGATTTAGTTTTCCAAATCTTCAGGGTATGATTGGTAGAGGTATTCCAACTAAGTGTCAAGTTAGTTATGTTTAACTCACTTATACCAAAAAATTCAGTTTGATTGTTTGGCAAACTTTGATTCAATTCATCTGCTTGTTTGGTGCCCGTTAGCAAACCTTCCCCGTCAATCACTATGGATGGTATGAAGATTAATCTAAAATCTGTTTCATAGCGCTGATTTGAAAAATTCAAGTAACTAGAATCAAGCACTGATGGGTGATGTTGGATAACTGCATAGTTAGTTGTGTCAATATTCTCCAAAGATAGTTCGACATCTAAACAAGGTTCACACCAATCAGCACCGTAGTACTCGATTAGGTGTAATGGCCGCCATGCATTGCATGACTGCTCACCTAAGCACTCTGAGTCAATTACCATGACATCGATTGTGTGGCCAAAAATAGTTTCTTCTTGCGTAGTTACTTGTGCTTGACCTTGGACAGTTACCATGCTATTAAAACAGCATAGCATCATAATGAGAATTACTGCAATTGACGCAGATTTATCATGTCTTATTGGCTTAGAGAGTGCAAGGCATGTGTTCAAAAGGGGCACTCTTCTCCAATGAATCATGGAACCCGCTTGGTGGCGACGCCCTTCAACCTTGCCGTTGATGATGCTGGTTTTTGCTATCTTGATTATTTCGTTTGGTGGCGCCATAAGAATCCACGATGCAGGAGAATCTTGTCCTGACTGGCCCAAGTGTTTTGGAACCTACGGTTTTGATATTTCAGAAGCGGAACAAGAGACGTATTGGGAAGAAAATCCAGATGAAATAGATTCTAGAGGCGTAGAACATAGATATACGGTCTTCGAGATATTCCTCGAATGGTTTCATAGATTTTTAGTTGGAGTTATCGCTGTTCCAGTATTACTCAATTTATACGTATCAAGAAAAGGTATTGACAAATACGGGAAGAATAATTTTTATTCTTCTGTGTTTATCTCGGTGATGTTATTGATACAAGCAATTGCTGGAGCTGTTACTGTATTTTATGACAACGCTGACTGGTCAGTAGCATTACACCTTTCACTTGCTTCAATATTTACTGCCGCAATATTATGGCAATACAAGTTGACGAGAGTTGTTGAAGGAGCAAATTGGTCTTTCATCAAAGCCTCAACCAAATTTGTCGATAATTACAAGAAAAAGTTTGATCTCATTGCAATATCAGTCTTAATTTTGTTAGTATTAGGCGCTTGGGTATCATCAACTGCAGGTGGCCAATACAATCAGTCATGCTCGGTTGGGTTTCCAGATGCATGGCCTCAATGTAATGGCGAAGTTCTCCCATCTTTGGACAATTCAGGAATATTAGTTCAAATGATTCACAGAATAGGCGCTCTATTGGTCGGTATTATTTTGCTAATGTCATTGCTCAAGTTAAATCAACAGAAAGAAGATTATGATAATTCTGAGCCTTACTACAAAGCAATACTGTTTACCACTATTTTTTGGTTCGGTAACTTACTGATAGGGGCGTCTTACTTGATAAAGGCAGAAATTGGCGAATTCCCTGAATGGATATCTCTATTACATTTGCTTGGTGGCGTCACAACATTCCTCGTAGCTGCAAGTGGGCCAATGATGTTTAGGCTCACACAATACAAGGAAGCAGAGTGTGAAGAGTGATTGAATGGGAGATGACAAAGATTCTCTCAACCCCCATCCTGGATGGTTTACAGTTTTTATTCAATTGATGAAATTAAGAGTAATAGTATTGTTACAAATTACTGCAATCTGTGCTATTTTAGTACATGATATGCTAGCAAGACACGGATTAATTGATGTAGATAGGACTTGGTTTGACACACTCAATGCTTGTATAATTACGGTAGTTGGAGGTACACTTTCTGCTGGAGGATCAAACTCGATTAACATGTGGTTTGATTCTGATATAGATCAACATATGCGCAGGACTCAACAACGCCCAGTGCCACAGGGGCATATTACACCCAAGGGGGCACTAATATTCGGTCTGATAATAGCAATCACTGGCTCATCAATATTTTTGCTAGTTAGTTGGAAAGCCGCTTTTTGGTCCTTTTTTTCTGTGGCTTTCTATGTTTTAGTTTACACCATGTGGCTAAAGCGAAGAACACCTCAAAATATTGTGATAGGCGGGATTGCAGGCTCAACTCCACCACTAATTGGTTGGGCAGTAGCGGCGGCAGACTATACCAACAACTCGAATCCGTTTGACTTAGGCTCGCCCATTCCATGGATGCTTTTTGCCTTGATTTTCCTTTGGACTCCTCCTCATTTTTGGGCTTTAGCACTATATCGTTCAGGTGAATATGCTAAGGCTGAAGTTCCAATGATGAATGAAGTCAAAGGTGCAAAATATACCATTAAACAATCTAAAATTTACTGTATTCTGTTACTTATGCTTGGCTCAGTGCCTTGCTTTTGGCCTGAGTCCGGATTGCCTTTGCTGTGGTCCTTTGTTGCTGGTGGTCTAACTCTGTGGTATTCTGTTTCAGTCTGGGCGATTGACCCTGATGAGCCATTTGATGCAAATGGGAGAATGCCCAAAGCAGCAAAATCATTTTTTAGGTCGCTCTATTATTTGGGCTGGATGTTTTTGCTATTGGTCTTAATATGTGCAATTCCTCCAGAATCTCTGGGATATCTTGGTCCGCTGTCACAAAATTAGGCATTGTTACTCAACCGTCATATTCATGACTAGTTCTAAATTGGCAAGACCAATTGCGGCAGTCGCATAGCCTGGCCATTGCGCTGGATTGCTAATCCAGTGGTGTTTCAC
>JAQXFJ010000308.1 GCA_029250385.1 Candidatus Poseidoniaceae archaeon
TATGGTGAAGATGGAATTGATCCATCTAGAGGTGTGCACGGTTCTCCATTCAACATTGATGTAATTGTCGATGATGCACTAGGAACCGAAGGCGTAACTGTAGTAGAAAGAAAATCACGAGAGCGTGACGAGAATGAAGAGGACATGGGTGCTTGGGAATTCGAGGCTGAAACAGAAGGAGGCGAAAACTGATGGTAGTAAAGAGTGCAACCAAGAAGAAACTAATGGATCTAGGAATTGATGAAAATTTTGCTCATATTCTAGCAGATGACCGTAAGTGGGATGATGTCAAGATTTTACCAGCAGAAAACATTGCTCAAATCTGTGAAACTGATTCTGAAACCGCTGGTAAAATCAAAGGAATTATTGATGGTGCAAACCAAAAAAATAAGTTGGCTAATAATGAAGCAATTGGTCCAGTAACATCGGTAAGACTGAGTCGAACTGGTCGTAAATCTAGAGCCAGGTCAAGGGTAAAATCTACAGCTGAGATTGATACCTACAACTCTGAAGCAAAATTGATTGGATTAGAAGATGAATTATGTGATGACCCTGTCTACAAATCACTTGTCGCTGCTGTTGAAGATTCTGGATCCCGTAGATTTACTAACAGAATCTTTCATGACCTAACCGTTGCAATTCATGCAAGAGGTAAGAATAAAATCACTAAGCCTCAGGCGGAAAAGGTAATTCAAGAATCTATTTTTGCTTTGAAAAGAGCCAGTATTGACCCATATGAAGCTGCAGGTATTATCACCGCCCAATCTATTGGAGAACCAGGCACACAGATGACAATGCGTACTTTCCACTATGCTGGTGTTGCAACTGTTAACGTAACACAAGGTCTTCCAAGAATTATTGAAATTGTTGATGCTAGAAAAGTACCTCAAACACCAACTATGACCATTAGACTTGCTGGAGACAAGAAAAGTTCTGCAGAAGAAGCACAAAAATTGGCGGCTTCAATTGAAGTTACCACGACTGTTGGTATCGCAACTCTAGAGACTGACGTTGCCCAAAGAAGATTAGTTTTGAAACTAAACAAATCCAACTTGAAGCAGAAGAATATGACTGGTGCTGAAGTTAAAGACAAATTAGAACAGGCAACTAGGCTTCTAGTTCAAGCTGACAAGGAAAAGAATCCTTCCAAGCTTACCATGATACCTGGAGTTCACTCTGCGGAAGACTTGGCAGACTTGGCGGAAAATCCACCATCTTACACAATGTTGCTACAACTCGAAGAAAAAATACGTGACCTAAGATTAAAGGGTATTCCTAACGTAGAAAGAGCAAATGTTCAACTTGACGATAAAACAGGAGAATATTATCTCTCTACAATCGGCTCAAATCTTTCAAGGGTTAGCGAAATTGAAACAATTGATAGAAGTAGAACATATACCAACAATATTATTGAAATCTATGAATATCTTGGTATCGAAGCGGCAAGACAAGCAATCGTCAACGAATTACAAGCAACACTTGATGGTGCTAGATTAGAAGTTGACGTTAGACACTTGTTACTTGTTGCAGATGTCATGACATCAGAAGGCGAAGTTAGAGCAATTGGCCGACACGGAGTATCTGGAACAAAGCACAGTATTCTAGCACGTGCTGCATTCGAAGTCACCGTTAACCACCTCTTGAAGGCGGGAATTATTGGTGAAAGAGATCAACTAACTGGTGTTGCAGAGAATATTATTGTCGGTCAACCAATTTCATTGGGAACTGGTAGTGTAGAATTGTACTACATCCCTGAAGAGTGATATAATCAACCATGAGAAACAATGTGGAGTATGGAGAGAAAAATATGGATTTAAGTAGACAATTGAAAAACGCAATATCAACAGGTAAACTGTTATTTGGACAAAGACAAGCCGTGGATGCATGTGCATCTGGTGAAGCAAAATTGATTATTCTAGCAGCAAATTGCCCAGAAGATTACATCAATGCTTTGCATGCAAACCACCCAAGTGTAATAAAACACAGAGCAAATCTAGTCAATCGTGAACTTGGAATTGCTTGTGGTAAGCCATTTGCAGTATCAACAATTACCGTATTAGAAGGCGGAGATAGTGAAATACTTTCTCTTGATTCTAACATTGAATGATGTTTGATATAAGCGCCAAACAGGGAAGGTTTCATTGCCTTCTCATCACTAGCACCCATAGGGCTAGCCTATGACACGCAAAAACAATGGGAAATCACTTATTGCAGGTCTGTTAATTGTCGTTTTAATTATCGGATCATTTACAACTGTTAATCTAAACGAAAACTCAACTAGTATTCCACTTTATGATGAACCCAACACGTCTGTTACTAAGATGTTTAGCCAAAGAAATTCAAATGATTGGTCTACATCCGGTAATGCTCCAAACCCTGTAGTAGCAAGGGCAATTGACACATCATCAAACAACGAAATAGTTGCAGCAGGAGTCATTAGCGGCTCTACAACTATGTCTATGGGCTCAGCATCGATTACATCAGGTCAATATGTTGAACCATGGATTGCCAAAGCAGACAGCAACGGAAACTGGCAATGGATAGAAAAAATTTCTATTACTGGCACTTCACAATATGCTGAAGCTTCAATTATGGATATCACAGTTGCTCCTAATGGTGACATTTTTGCAACAGGTATGTTTTACGAATCTATATCCTTTGGCAGTATCGTACTAACTTCAACAGGATATTGGGATTGCTGGACTGCGAAATTATCATCCTCTGGACAGTGGCAATGGGCTAAATCGCTTAGAGGCGATGGAGATTATGACGGAGTCGCTGTAACAACTCTAGACGTTGTCTATGGGACTTCAATTACCTCAGATTCTAACTCAAATCCAATCATTGGTGGATTCTTTTTAGGAAATACGGATGTTGGTGTAGCAGCAGATACAGGTGCACAAGACGGAGAAGACATCGAGATTTTCGTGGCTAAATATTCCAACTCAGGCAATTTAGAATGGACTGAAGTTGCCAGAGGACAAGGAATCCAAGAAGTTAACAGTATGGCCGTTGATAGCAGTAATAATATCTGGATTTCAACAACCTTCGAAGTTAGTATGACTTTTGGTAGCGTTGTTGCTAATGCGGGAATTAACGAAATACCAGTGGGCATTGCAATGATTACTAACTCAGGGAGTTGGCAATCAGCCTATGCAACTGCGGGTAGTGGGCAAGCATCAATTACTGATTTTGAAATAGATGACCAAAATAATATCTTAATGACCGGATTCCACAGTGGTAGTGTTACATTTGGCACTCAATTGACTAATTCAGGTCAAAATGATGCACTAATTGCCAGTATGTCTCCTTCCGGTGCCTGGAATTGGGCAAAATCAATTGGTGGCACTAGTTATGATATTGGTTCAGGGGTCGCATACGACTCTGACACAGGATATACGATGATGGGATTATCATCCCAAAGTTCCTTTTCTTTTGGTGGTAAAAGTTTCACACCTCGGGGATTAAATGATTCTTTAGTGGTAAGTTTTGATTCTAATGGTGGCCCAGTCTCATTATTTGACGCAGGCAGTGCTGATGATGACGGAGTTGCTGGAATATCTCTTATGCCAAATGGTGCGCTGGTTGTTGTTGGCAATTACAACGGAACTATTGATTTTGGTACTTCGACTGCACAAAGTCAGACAACTTCAGTACTAATGCCATATGTTTGGCTAACTGAAACTATAGCAGTGCTAGACGCAGATGGCGATGGAGTTGCAGACGAAGATGATAATTGTCCAAACGCTGCTAATCCAGGGCAGGAAAATACTGACCTTGATTCAGAAGGTGATGCTTGTGATTCAGATGATGATAACGATGGAATAACAGATAATTTCCCAGATAACTGTCCAAGAAATAGCCAAACAGGATGGACTAGTACTAGAGATTTCAACGATCCTGCTAGTTCTACTGATTGGGATAATGATGGTTGTAAAGATGACCACCCAGAGGATAATGATGATGATAATGA
>JAQXFJ010000325.1 GCA_029250385.1 Candidatus Poseidoniaceae archaeon
ACATTAGTATGGGGATGATAATTATCGCAACTATAGTTCTCCAGTCCCTAACAAACTCAATAACTTCTTTTTTTGCTATAGTTTTGACTCTGTGAAAGGAATTACTCATCTTCATCAACTCCCATCAATTCATTGTGGTGAGGTAATTTAGGCTTGAATAATTTATTCCATAATTTACCCAAGGTACCATCTGATTTTTTGTCTTCAAACCTCATCCTAGCTTTTTCTTGAGTTAGGTTAACATAAGCTTCTTCTAAAGAACTACATTCTGTTATTGACATTAGTTCCTGTGGAGATCCATCGGCTTTTATCACTCCATTATGGATTATTATTATTCTATCACAAACTTGCTGAGCCTCATACAATTGATGGGTTGAATAAATTACGGTACCTCCTTCATTACGTACTTGTTTTACCAATGATCTTACTGTACGAGCACTGGTGATGTCCAATCCTGCTGTCGGCTCATCCAAAAGTAGAACTTTTGGCCCATGAGCCAATGCACGCAATAGTGCAGTTTTTTGCCGCATTCCTCGGGAGAAACCCCGAGTATACCTTGACAAATTCTCCTCCATTTCTAAGCTTTCAGCAAATTTTAATGTTCTTTTCCATGATGTTTCATCCGCAACCCCATACAATCTACTGTGGTATCTAATATTCTCCCAAGCTGTTAGTCTCGAATACAAACCGGTTGATTCGGGTACAACTCCTAACGTACTTCTCATATTGTGAACTTGATTTCCATCAGCAAGCGTCACTGAACCTCTAGAGGGACGATATACGCCAGACATTAACCGTAGCAGCGTCGTTTTCCCAGCACCATTGCTTCCGACTAGACCAACTATCTCACCAGAATTAATCTCAAGTGAAACTCCGTCAAGGGCAATAACATCGCCAAAGTTCTTGAAAACATTTGACACAGTTAGCAAGGATTCATGTGCCATATTGCTCAACTAGCCCTTCCAGACTCAATTGCAAAATTCAGACCAGGGTATTTAGTTTCCAGTTTTCTTGCCCTTTCTAGTTGTTGTTTAATTTGAGAAAATATTTCATTCTGAGACACTCCCATATCAATTAAATTAGCAATCATTTCAAATGCTCCTTGAATAGAACCAGCATCAAGAAATGCATCATTACTTATCTTACCATTATACTTGAGTGATTCTAATCTTCTACTGATGAACTCTGCTTCCAATTTTAATCTCGGTCCATCAATGTGTGAAAGGGCCATGAGTTGGTCAACACAGGTTCGCATGGTTTCCTATTTACTAAGATAGATTATGATAATTGCGTTAATTCTTTTGCGATAACTCCACTAGAACTCCACCTGTTGACTTGGGATGGACAAAGGCAATCAGACAATTTTTTGAACCAATTCTTGGCTGTGTATCTATCATAGTTATGCCAGAATCAAGCAGATGCAAAATCATAGATTCGAGGTCATCAACTTGAAAACAAATTTGCTGAATCCCAATCCCTCTCTTGTCAATAAACCTTCCAATGGGGGTATCTTTTCCTGTTGGATATAATAACTCAATCATTGCAGGTTTTTGCTGCTTTTCTGAAGAGATGGGAATGAATCTAGTTATGACTCCTTGGTCTTTTACATGTTCATCCTCTAGTTCAGGAATCATCCCTAATAATTTCCAAAAACGTTGCCCCTCATCTAAATCCTTTACCGCTATTCCGATATGATCTAACCTTATTTTAACCATACAATCACCTAAAAACCACTAGGAGCCATCCAAGTTCCAAATTCATCTTTCAAAGCGTTCATTATTTCACCCAAAGTGCATTTATTTCTGATGGCATCAATAATTATTGGAAATAAATTACTACCACTAACCGCGGCAGATTTAATTTCTCCAATCGATGCATTTACCTTTTCTTGGTCACGGTTAGTTCTCCATTTGGCCAACTTCTCCGACTGTATTTCACCTAAATTACCTGCAAGGTTCATGGCAGATATTGGTGGTTGATTATCCATTTTAGCATAGTTTACTCCAACAATCTTCCTCTTGCCTGATTCAACATCTTGCAAGTGTGTATATGCCGAGTTGTGAATTTGTCTTTGTTGCCATCCATCCTTGATAGCAGCCATTGCCCCACCTTTAGCGTCGATTTCTTTAATCAACTCCATTGCTGACTCGTATATTTTATCGGTTAGACTCTCAACGTAATAAGAGCCGCCAAGTGGATCCACTACGTCAGCTGCACCACTTTCTTCGGCAATTATTTGTTGCGTCCTCAATGCTATTGTAGCACTCTCTTCAGTAGGCAGTCCGATTGCTTCGTCATAAGAATTAGTGTGGAGGCTTTGAGTCCCTCCACATACCGCTGCTAATGCCTGGATGGTTACCCGTGATATGTTGTTCAAAGGTTGTTGAGCGGTTAAACTAACTCCAGCAACTTGAGTATGGAATCTTAGTTTTTTTGACTTAGGGTTACTTGGTGAGTATCTTTCATCGACTAAATCGTGCCATAATCTTCTAGCAGCTCGGAATTTGGCCGCTTCTTCAAAGAAATCGTTATGGCAATTAAAAAAGAAGGATAATCTAGGTCCAAAATCGTCAATTTCAAGACCCTGCTCCAAGGCAGAATCAATGTAATTTAACGCGCTAGCCAAAGTAAAAGCTACTTCTTGAACAGCAGTGCATCCTGCTTCTCTGATATGATATCCCGAAATCGAGATGGTATTCCAAAGCGGGACTTCTTTAGCACAATAAGAGAAAATATCTGTAATTAAGCGCATACTTTCATCTGGCGGAAATACATAAGTTCCTCTTGCCATATACTCCTTCAGAATATCATTTTGTATTGTACCCCTTACTTGATTAGAATTAACACCTTGTTCTTCTGCTACAATAATATACATCGCTAGTAAGATTATGGCTGGGGCATTAATTGTCATAGATGTACTTACCTTGTCTAATGGAATGCCAGAAAACAGATCGCGCATATCATCTAATGTGGAGATTGAAACACCGACCTTACCAACCTCTCCCAGTGACATTTCATCATCGGCGTCAAGACCTAGCTGTGTCGGAAGATCAAATGCCACGGACAAACCCTTTTGGCCTCTATCTAGTAACAATTTAAATCGTTCGTTGGTTTCTTTAGCACTGGAAAAGCCCGCATATTGTCGCATAGTCCATAATCTAGACCGATACATTGTTTGATGAATTCCTCTTGAATAGGGTGCCTGACCCGCTGATTCTGCATCATCTGGACCTACTTTAGGTGGGATGTCTAAGCCAGAGAGGGTTTTCCAGTCGTCCTTCCTTTGGCCTGCCATGTTTTATCCATATAATGGATATACATCAACACTACTGTAATTAGCAGCAACCGTCGTTCCCGCATCCACCAGATTTCTGTTCAGTTTCGGCTTGCTCTGCTGGGTGTATATGACCATGTGCTGCTTCTTCTTCTGAAGCTTTTCTTATATCTATTACTTCAACTGAGAATGTTAATTCTTTACCTGCTAGCGCATGGTTAAAATCTGCAGTTACCATTTCCTCAGACAGTTCAGTCACGGTAAATGGTGCAGGTCCATGAGGCATTTGAGCGACTAGTTGGAAACCAATTTCTAGTTTGGTTTGATCTTCTAATTGAGCGAATTGGGCTCTAGGTATTTGTAAAACTGCTGCATCATCTCTTTCACCGTATGCCTTTTCTGGAGAAAGTGTAAATGTCTTCTTGTCTCCAATTTCAGCACCAATCATTGCTGCTTCAAAGCCAGGTATCATTTGCCCATGACCAACAAGAAAAGTAAGAGGTTCTCTACCTTCACTTGAATCAAACATCTCACCTGACTCCGGTAATGTTCCTGTGTAATG
>JAQXFJ010000346.1 GCA_029250385.1 Candidatus Poseidoniaceae archaeon
GTGTTTGAAGGAACTGCTAAAATTAACCGAGAATCTGGTGTCACATTCATGGGCGACGTTTTCAAACTACCAGTCAGTACTGAACTAATCGGTAGAATTCTTGATGGTGCAGGTAGGCCAAGAGATGGCGGACCATCTATCGTCGCAGATGAAAATGCAGATATTATTGGTGCAGCCATCAATCCATACAGCCGACAAAGTCCTCACGACTTTATTCAAACTGGTATTTCTGCTATTGATTGTTGTACAACTCTAGTAAGAGGACAGAAGTTGCCAATTTTCTCAGCGTCTGGTTTGCCACACAATGACATTGCTCTACAAATTGCTCGTCAAGCAAAGTTGAAGGGTTCAGATGAAGAATTTATTGTTGTGTTCTGTGCTATGGGAATCACCGCTGAAGAATATAATTTCTTCAGGTCTGACTTAGAGAGAACTGGAGCGCTAGAGAATGCGGTTCTGTTTGTTAACCTAGCAGACGACCCTGCAGTCGAGCGAATTATTACGCCTAGATTAGCACTAACTGCTGCGGAATACCTCGCATTCGAGAAAGATTATCACGTACTTGTTATCTATACTGATATGACAAATTACTGTGATGCACTTAGACAAATTGGTGCTGCTCGAGAAGAAGTTCCTGGACGACGTGGCTACCCTGGTTACATGTACACCGATTTGGCCATGTTATACGAGCGTGCTGGGATTGTTAAGGGCAAGAAGGGATCTATTACTCAATTCCCAATTCTAACCATGCCTGGTGATGATATCACACACCCAATTCCTGATCTTTCAGGATATATCACTGAAGGACAAATTGTTATCTCCAGAGAATTACATCAGCAAGGTATCTATCCGCCAATCAACGTTTTGCCATCGCTATCTAGATTGATGGGTTCCTGTATTGGTGAAAAGACCACTAGAGAGGATCACAAATCTGTTTCCGACCAAATGTATGCTGCATATGCTCAAGGCCGAGAACTTAGAGGTTTAGTGGCAATTGTTGGTGAAGATGCACTTAATGAAAGAGACAAGCAATTACTAGACTTTTCAGGAGTGTTTGAAAATAAGTTCCTGCGCCAAACAAGAGATGAAGACCGTTCAATTGAAGAAACACTTGATCTGTGTTGGAATCTAATGTCCTCTATTGATACCAAGTATCTAGTTAGATTAGACCAGAAGTGGATTGAAAAGTATCACCCAGAAAACAAAGAGTGAATCAGGAGAGATATTCATGGCATTGGACATTAAACCAACCCGCAGTGAATTAATCAAACTTAAGTCTAGAATAAAGCAGACCAAAAACGGTTACAAGCTGCTGAAAATGAAGCGAGATGGACTTTTTCATGAATTTAGGCAACTCCTATCTGAAATGATAAAAGCCAAGCGTGAGCTGACTGATTCATACCGATTAGCAAAGCAGAGAATCGATTTGGCCAATGCGATTGACGGTGGATTAGCCGTTAGAGCAGCAGCTATCGCAAATAGTGCCCACCCCGAAGTAGAAGTCGAAAGACGCAACATCATGGGTGTGGTTGTACCTAGTGTTAGTGGAACTAACTTGAAATCAACCTTTAAAGAGCGAGGAGTAGGTTACATAGGTTCTTCTCCATACATTGATGAAGCAAGCGAATCATTCAGTGAACTGATTGAGAAAATAGTTACTGCAAGTGAAATGGAAGCAACTCTAAAACGTCTACTTGAAGAGATAGAAGCAACTAAAAGAAGAGTAAACGCCTTGGAATTCAAAGTCATACCAGAACTCGAAGAAGCAAGAGTGTTTATTCAACTTAGACTAGAAGAGATGGAAAGAGAAGAAACTTTCAGGCTCAAACGATTCAAGAATAAATGATTCCTACTAGCCAACGATGGTTAAAGTAGGAAAGAACC
>JAQXFJ010000009.1 GCA_029250385.1 Candidatus Poseidoniaceae archaeon
CAAAGTCAGTAAGCAAATTATCCCCCCCTGTTCATATTTTTCTTTCGATTAGTACGGTGTATTTGTCTACTTGAAGGTCCACCATCTGCTACCCTTTTGGCGTCAATTAACAATTCTTCAAAACCATCATTAAGCCTTGATTGCCAGAATTCAGCGGCAGTTTTTGACTCAGCTAATGATGATGATAACTTAGTGAATCTCGATTCCAATTTCCTGCGATGACCTTCCGCTTCATTCCATTCTTGTAACAAGGCGGAGTAGCCTGGGTTTAGTTCACCTAGGGCGGTGTTTGCTTTGTTCGATTGAGTTATTTTGGCGGAAAGTGTACCATTTAATTCTAGAGATGTAACGACTTCCGACAACTTTTCCAAGTTTTCATTAAACTCTTCGACACTAGCGTTAGCAATTGATAGTGCTTCGATTATCTGTGATAATTCTAGTTGTTGATCTTCTTTGAGATGTTCTATCGGGAAATCTTGTTTAAATGCCTGGGTGACTATCTTTCTTTCTATTTTAAGTGCAGTGATTTTACTCTCCAAATTTTCTTTATTGTTACGTGCTTGACGAGCAATTTTTTCAGCAGTATGCTTTTCATCCCCCGTTTGCGAGATTAATTGCGGTAATGATTGAGTGATTCTCTCACGCTTGTGAAGGATCAATTTTGTGAGGACTTCTGTTCTCACCGTCATCAGGTCCTCGGGTGTCACGCCTCCGTGGTAAAATTCAATGTTGAAAAACATGGCGCAGGAGTTAACTACGGCGTGAAGGTCAAGAACCCTCAGTATTACCGTGTATTATGGCGGGGGACTCAAACACTGTTTTCCCAAAAATTAGCGTCATATTCGTACTAACGTTACTGTTGTTAAATCTACCAACTGCTGCAGCAAGTGGTAATGGTGTATTGATTAATAATTCGACAATTAACCTAACTGATTTTCAATCCACTAATGACTCATATTTTGACCTAGAATTTGATGTTGACACATTTGGTCAGAGTTCAACAGGCTACTATGAAGGTACAATTCATTACGAGATGCAAAAGATAGATGGTTCAGTATTGTCAAACCAAAGTGTTAATTTCAACATATCAGAGGCTAGTAATCAACCAATCGTAGTTAATCTAACAGGCTTAGACATTGGATATACTGTTGTGGTTTTGGGTTTAACAGGTGATGTTGGAGTCGAATCACAAAGTCATTCGAGTCACTTTGAAAGAACAATTCATCGTCTAAATCCGCTAAATATTTCTATAGCAGAAATTAGTTCAATACTATTTGAACCGGTTGATTCAACCAACACTGCGACTGGAAATAATTCCATCTCAGATGGCGATTACCTACAACTGCAAATACCGATAATTAACAATGGTGATTTTGACTGGAATGGTTCGTTAAGCATTACCATAGATGACGGTAATAGTCTTGAGCAAGGAGTCTCAGAAGAATTTCAGGTAAATGATTTTCAAACTGTAATAATTACTTATAACTCCACAAATCAATTCTTTGAAGGTGATTTAATTGTCACGATTGAATTAGTCGGTGTAGATGATTCATACTCAGAGGATGATACAAGATCATTCACAATATCTGTTCAGCCACCACCGTTGCCATTAATCCAAGTTGAGATAAATTTTGTTGATGAAAATCTAGTAGCAGGCGACCCGCTTCCATTTGAGGTTGTGATATACAATAACGGTACAGTTGCTTTCACTGGAGAATTGAATTGCGATTTTAATGGTGAATCATTAAGTAAATTATCCATAATCACCGCACCACAATCAATTGTTTCGAATAATATTACCGTGGTGACCAAACCAGGTCTGATTATGTGTGAGGTGACAGGGCAACGAATGGATATTTCATCCAACAATATTTCAACAATCCAAATCAATGTGGAATCCGCAATGTTTGAACTTGCAGGAAGCTCATCACCATCAGCATTAGGAGGTCCTTGGCACGCTGGTGATGAAGCACAGATCTCTTTGCTGATTAGAAATTCGGGTGAGATAACTGGTAATGCTTCACTGAAGATTGAGTCTAATGGTGTCATTATGCAGGGCCAATCAATCAACTTACTTCCAGGTGAGGCAGGGGAAGTCATTCTCTCAATGCCATTAACTCAAGTTGGTCAACAAACACTAAACTGGTCACTATACACAACTGATGGAGATACAATTGGCGACCTTTCTGGTTTGATTTCCTTACCTGTTGCTCAAAGGCAAACACTTGATTTTACATTTACGGAGGTGACTTGGGATACTGATGAAGGGATTGATGCTTCATGGTCTGTTGATCTTTCCAACGGAATAGAACGCAATGTGAATATCAAAATAGGGTATTCATATCTGTCTGAAGAAACTACAATATTTGATGTTGACATGATATTGCAGCCTGGAAATACTGCAGGCCAAATTAACATTGGAACAATATCTGCGGATTTTGTCGTAATTCGAGTTCAAGAGTTGAATTGGATTGCAGAATCATCTTTTTCATCCTATACAAAATCAGTGCCAGATGATAGGCCAAACTATGATATTGAGTTCACTGGACAATCAAATCCTAATCGACCAAGTGCTGGTCAACGGTCTACCGTTAGTGTTACGGTGTCCAATAGTGGTGAAACTTCAGGTCCAAATGGGAATTTGATTCTCTATGGACAAAGTGGGAGTGTCCTTGATCAAAGAACGACTGATGGTCTGGCTAGTGGTGACTCAACATTAATTACTTTCAGTTTTGCATGGCCTGACGGAAGTGAGGTGACGCTAAATTGTAAATGGGATTATGGTGAAGATTCAATCAGCATTGATCGTCAATTCATTTCGAGTGTTATTGAAGAAGATTCAAACAAAACATCAATTCCATGGGGGGGAATACTTGGTGGCTTAGCAGCAGCTGCAGTGATAATATTACTAATTAGGTTGAAGGACTCGAGTAAAACTAAACCTCAAGCTGTTAAAACATCAGTTTCTGAGGGTAAAAAATCAACAGATTTTTCAGTAATTAAAGTTGAGATAAGTTGTCCTGAGTGCTCTAGACAATTAAGGATTCCACAGAATTATTCCGGTACAGTAAAATGTCCAGACTGTTCT
>JAQXFJ010000016.1 GCA_029250385.1 Candidatus Poseidoniaceae archaeon
TAATAGACCCGCACACACCCCAGTTATTGCTTCCATCTCAATGCCTGTTTTGTAGTGTGCTACAACACTAACATCACACCGAAGACCGTCATTATCTAGCCTCCAATTAACATCACAACCTTCTAGTGGTACTGGGTGGCAATGGGGAATTATCCTCGGAGTTTCTTTTACCGCTTGTATAGCAGCAATAGTGGAGGCTTCTATGACATTGCCTTTTTTTACCTCATTATTATTAATGGCAATTCGAGCAGCTTTTGATATTTTGAGAAGTCCAGTCGCCTTCGCTGTTCTCTTAATTATCGATTTTTCAGTTATGTCAACGACTGCTGTAATATTTTTCTCCATAAGTTCACCCCAATCCTGCTTTCCATTTTTCACCATGCTCGGAAACTTCTTTTTTCCATATCGGTGCTTGAATTTTTAGTTCATCTATCAACCATTCACACGCTTGAAATGCTTGCTTTCTATGAGGGCTGGCAACATGGATTGATACAATATTTTCTGACGCTTTTACCGGACCGGTGCGATGCGCCATTGCAACTTTGGTAATACCAAAGTTTTCAATTGCAGTTTCGGCTAATTGTTGGAGGACATTGCGGAGCTTATCTTGCCAAGCGTCGAATTCTAAACGATATATCTCTATGCCGTTATCATATCCTCTGGTAATTCCTAAAAATGACACTACGGCTCCGCAGCCGGTCAAATCTAACTTTTCTAGCAGACCTTGGTGATCTAAATTTTCTGGGGCTTCCATGATAAAAATATCTCCGCCCATGGTGAAGCGAGGGAAACGCATCATTCAAACCTCTCGCCTCGTTACCGCGTACATGGCGGAGCAAGGTCCCATCAATATCATGGGAGCGGGCCTTTCAGGTTTGGCAGCAGCAACTATTCTGGCAAAAGCGGGACATGAAGTTCATGTCCATGATATTAGGGACGATTCTGGTGCTCGATTTGATGGAGACTTTCAAGCCTTAGAAAATTGGAGTATGGATGTGGATTTCTTTGACCAACTGAAACAATGGGGCTTTGATACATCTGAATTTAAAGCTACAGAATTCACCGAAGTCGACCTTATTCATCCCGACGATGAAATAACTCAGGCAAGAAGTCCAAAAGTGTCTTACAGGATCGTTGAGCGAGGGACATCAAGCCACACTATTGATCAAGGAATCAAACGCCAAGCTTTAGCTGCAGGCGCCAAGATACATTACAAAACTAAAGTGAAGGAGGAAGATTGTCAAATCATCGCTTGTGGGCCTAAAGGGACATCGGCAGTTGCATATGGTGAAATATTCCACACAGACCACCCTAATCATATAGCATTCCAATTGAATGACAAACTTGCTCCAGGAGCTTACTCATATCTGATAGTTATCGATGGCGTAGGATTGATTTGCACCTGCTTGTGGCGCAAGCAGAAAAAAAGTGACCGGTTTCTTAACGAAACCATTGCTTGGTATGATAAGCACTACCCTGAACTAAATCGCCAACCCATTAAGAGAGTTGGCGGTAAAGGAGATTTTACGATTAATGCTAATTATCTTCAGGACGGCAGATATTATGTTGGTGAATCGGGCGGCTTGCAGGACTTCATGTGGGGCTTTGGTATGCGGATGGCTATTTGGTCAGGAGTATTAGCAGCCAAGGATATCTTAGGCGAGTGTGATTATGATCGAGAAGTCAGAAAACAATTGCTTCCTTACGTCAAGACAAGTGTTGCTAATCGCTGGCTAATGAACAGAGTAGGTGACAGAACCTTCAAAATGATGTGCAAGAGCTGGATGAAAGACCAAAAAAAGCGCAACGACGGTTTGGTTTGGATTGGAAAGCTATTCCGGCCAACATTTTTCAAGAGTTTTCTCTACCGATTTGTTAACCCGTTTATGTTGAAAAAAGATCCCAAATCAATGGGTCGAGGCGTTAGAAGAATGCCATTTAGGAAATCACTAAAAAGAGATGACTGGGAGCCTTCTGATGCGGCAATGGCAGTGAAAAGTCAATGGAATGATGTACGTAAAAGCGGTGGGAAAACGTCATTCGCTAAGGATTCAGATCAGGTATCCTTGCCAGAAAGTTGAATGCGATTTATTCATAATGCTAGTCATTCTCGCAGGACACATGAGCGACCTTTATGGATTAAAACTTGAGCCAATGCCAAACAAACTGGTCAATTACGGAGTCACAAATAACGGGATTGCAGTAATTGAATTGACATCAAACTCTGCTGGAGAACCATTGGACGGACCTAATGACCGTTCGCCAAACACCTATACTCATGAAATGATGAGGGATATTGATGAGGCTGTCGTTAAAGCGAGATTCAACGACGATGTCACTTGTATTGTCCTAACGGGCAACGGGGCATCTTTCTTTTCCGCTGGTGCATCAATTCAGATGCTCAACTCCGTAACACCTGGTTTCAAGTACAACTTTTGTCTCCACGCCAATGAAACACTTTCAAGGTTTGAGCAAACCTCTAAGCTAGTTGTTTGTGCAATCAACGGTCACGCCGTGGGCGGGGGACTGGAAATTGCCATGGCAGCAGATATTCGAATTGCCAGAAAGAACGCTGGTAAGGTTGGACTACCTGAGATAAATCTTGGTGTACTAGCCGGTACAGGTGGTACTGCAAGATTAACAAGACTAATTGGTAAAGCAAAGGCCCTTGAAATGATGGTAACTGGAGAACTTATGTCTTTTGAAGATGCAGAATCTTGTAACCTAATCAATCACATTTGGGAAGGCTCAGCAGAAGATTTCAGAAGAGATGTGCTCGATTGGTGCACTCAATTTACTCTGCCAAATAAGGCTGTCAAGGCTGTTGGAAATATCAAGAGATCCGTACAAACGGGTCCAGAAATTCCATTCGAGTATCATCTTGCGCTAGAAAGAGAATTACAAGCATCGTTGTTCAACAGCACTGACGCAAAAGAAGGAATTGCTGCATATGTTGAAAAGCGCGTAGCTAACTTTACTGGCAACTAATCTATACGGTGTTAGAGATGGCAAAATACAATGTTCCAGCAGATGTTCCAGATGAACTGATTGACACATTCATTGATAATATGGATGCTGCAACTGCTGGCACAGGAAGGATGAATTTATTTGCCTGCGACCAAAAAATTGAACATCTCAATGACGACTTTTACGATGGGGGTAAAAAAATACCACTATCTTCTAACGATCCAGGCCATCTATTTGAGATTGGCAATCAATGTCATCAGGAAGGAACTATTGGAGTACTTGCGGGTCAACTTGGATTGATTGCTCAATATGCGAGAGACTATCCAGACATCCCTTACCTTGTCAAGTTGAATTCAAAATCTCATTTAGTAAAAACCAAACAAAGAGATCCAGTCTCCCAAGCACTTTGGGATATGGATGATGTCATGTCTTTGGTTCACAATGGAATAAATGTGGTTGGTATCGGTTATACAATTTATATCGGTAGTGAGTACGAGCATGAAATGATGTCCGAAGCAGCACAATTAATTCGCCAAGCACACGAACTTGGCATGATTTCAGTTGTTTGGATGTATCCCCGAGGTGCTGCAGTTGGGAATGAAAAAGACCCACAATTGATTTCAGGTGCAGCCGGGGTAGCTGCTTGTATTGGAGCCGATTTTGCCAAAGTAAATTATCCAGCTGAATTTGAGGGTATGTCTCGTTCAGAATCACTAGCAATTGCCGTTGAAGCAGCAGGACGCACTGGTATTATTTGTTCAGGTGGCGGAACTTTACCTGCTGATGAGTTCTTAGAACGTTTGTGGCAACAAATGAATATTGGTAATTGCCGAGGTGCAGCCACCGGTAGAAATATTCATCAAAAGGATACCCAAGAAGCAGTAAAAATGGCGGCAGCATCTCACGCCATTATTTGTCAAGGAGCGTCTGTTGAAGACGCCATGGCGATTTACCACTCTTGAATGGTGATATTATGGATGTAATTCATCCAGAAATTGCCAAAGCGAAAACATTACCTTCGAATTATTACACAGATGAATCGTTATACAATTCACTGCTAGAGAAATTTTCCACGACTTGGAATTTTGTTGGACATGTATCTATGTTGGAACATTCAACGACTATTCCAGTCTTAATCGGCAATAATCCAATGATGCTTACAAAAGATGAATTCGGGGAGTTTCACTGTATATCTAATGTTTGTACTCACCGGGGAATGATTTTGTCAGAAGTTTCAAGTAATCGTCGAACAATAAAATGCCCATATCATGGAAGGACATTCAATCTTTGTGGGAAACTAAAGTATATGCCAGAGTTTGAACAAGCAAAAAATTTCCCATCAACTTCAGATGATTTGCCTACAAGCAAAGTAAAAAATTGGCACGGTTTACTATTTGCCAATTTACAAAATGATGATTCATTTGAATCATTCATTTCAGTTGTTGAAGATAGAATGAATTTCCTTAATATTGATGATTTCCAATTTGACTCAAAACTTGATAAAACCCATCTTCTCAATACTAACTGGATGTTATATGTTGATAATTATCTGGAAGGGTTTCACATACCATTCGTTCACAACGAACTTAATTCAGTACTAGACTATTCATCTTATGAAACACAACTATTCGACAATGGTGTATTACAGATCGGATTTGCTAAAGAGGGTGAGGCGAAATTTGACCCACCCGAAAGCCATGTAGATTATGGGAGCTCAATCGCCGCATATTACTGGTGGTTATTTCCAAACCTAATGCTCAATTTTTATCCTTGGGGTTTATCGATAAATCTTGTTAATCCAAACGGATCTGCTAAGACGAATGTACAATATCACGGTTTGGTTGCAGACCAAACCAAAGTCGGTTTAGGTGCAGGTGGGGATGTTGACTTAGTGGAGTTGCAAGATCAAGAGATAGTTGAGGCTTGTTTTAGAGGGATGAAATCAAGTTTGTATGATAGGGGGCGCTACTCTCCAAAAATGGAGATGGGCGTACACCATTTTCATAGAATACTGACTGATTAAAATCAGTACTTATTTTCTGGCGGGGAGCCAGTTGTTACGTTGCCTTCTTGGTCAATAATAATTGGCGTGCCTTCTTCCCACCCAGGGCAGTTTGAAGAAACCCATATTCTTGTTGCCCATTCGCAGATGTCGTAGCCACCTGAAAGTATTCCAGAACGCTTGATGTAGCCGACTTTGACGATGTCTTTGTCCTTTGATAGTACATTGCCAAGTTGTTGGCTGGTAGTTCCGTGACGCATTGTGCTATTGATGTGTTCCAAAATTTCCGCAGTATTTCGGGGTCGGTCGCCTAAAAATTTCTTTATCTTTTCACGGATTCTGGTTGTTTTCATCAATATCATCTCTTTGTCACGCAGCGCATATCCATTAGATAATTGCCACTAAACTACAGGATGCCGGTCGCTGATATAATAGTTGCTCCATTTTTACTAAGTCGTTACATTTAGGTACTAAATTAAGTGTAAAAAGGGAACTTGTCATGACTGGTTGTAAGTATCTCCGTACTTTTCCAGTGGAAATGCGTAACTTAATGTAACTAATAAGGCTATTAATGGCTAAAATTATAAACAAACTTCTGTTGGTGTGGTTGAAGGTGACATTATTGTCCAATAAAAGGATTAGAAGTAGTTATCATCGTAGGATATTGAGTTGGTTAATCGACTCAGGTGGCTCCGTTTCACAAATTTCGAAGTCGCTTAAAATTAGAACTCCGCATACATCACTTGCTCTTAGCCAATTAAGAGAGAAAGGTTTAGTGTCACGTAATGAATCTAGTGGCATTAGGGGAGCAATACACAAGATAACCAAACAAGGTAGGATGCGTTTGGATGAGGATTATATCGCACTATACAAACTCCATGCTTCAAATTCCCCACAAAATCAGGATGCTGTTGTCCTAGAGTCAAAAGGCCCAATAATCATTCTTTGTTATGTGAAAAACCCGCCTAAATCACTAATTATCCTACCAGAAAACCCTTATCTTGATCTTGATTCAATGGGAAAAGATTCCAGTGGAAGCATGGGGGTGAGATGGGCATCAGTGAAGTCTAGTTCAATAAATTGGTATTCTAAAATAACTTTAGAAAAAGTACAACCACCAAACAAATCTAATCTCGGTACCATTGAAGGATGGTTTGAGCAATCTAATTCCTTTGCGATTGTTAGAGCTAATTTGCTAAACAGTGATGAACAATGGAACGTCAACGCAGGAACTTGGTTTGACGCTCCTGCCATGTCGGAAGAAAATTTACCGGAGATTCTCTCAAGTGGCGGGAATATAATTGGTGAAATCGTAGATTCTGACATTTCAGTTTCATGGAAAAATAGACTACATGCACATTTAACTTCCAAAGTAGATTCATCTATGCTGATTAATTCTTTTTCCAACGGCTGTGTGGTGTTGCGCAATAATCTGATAAAACCGCAAAAAACAATTTTGCCCATTGGCTGCTTATCGAATTGGTTAAAGATGAAACATCCAAGAATGAGTTCTGTAAAATTAGATACGAAATACAAAACACTTTCCAAGGGTTTGATAAGTAACTCAAATAACTCATTATCACTTGCTTTACTTAGAGATATTTCGCGAGATTTTGGTGAATGTGAATGGGTAGGCAGAACGCCTGGTAATATTGAAATTTCAGGGTTGTCACTAATCGGTATGAAATCACTAATTGAATGTATTAAGGCCGAGGGAGATGTGGAATTCATAATTGAATGGAATTGGTCAATATTAGAGAATTTAGATTTCTTAGAGTATGTTTTAAGAGAAAATAATTGTCGATTACTAGTGACAAAGTACGGCGATGTAACAGAGATAAATTCAGCGTTAGCAAAATTAGTTTCATTGCGGGAATTAGCAACAGTAAAACTTCATCTTTCAAGAGAACATTCTCTGACGATTAAACTTAGCACAGGTCCTGACGTTTCCTCTCCGATTACACATAATTCAGTGCCTCGAAATGCGGAAGAACTTGTCAGGTCATATTCTGGCAAATCATGGGACCTAGATTGTTTGACAAATAGGGAGGCAAATTTTGAATATCGTAAGGAGATTTGGCAGGCTATGAATTTCTATCCAGAGGGGAATGAAGAATGGGCTAATAAAATAGAAATTCATAATCCATTGGCGGCATGGATTGCTACACCTAATGGAAGCAGAAAAAGCAGATGGATTAGGATCGTTGGAAATCTGCCTGATAAATGGGCAGACCTACTGGAGATAAACATCGAAAATATTGAAGTAATAATTTCTAGTTTCTCCAAAGGAAGTGGAAATTGGCAGAAGAAATCAATAATCTATATTTCTGAACAATTTGTCAAAAACAACCAATTGCTAATACAAATGTCGCATTATCTTGACTCAAAGTCAGCGGTGAATCTTTCTGCTTGTATTTTATTGGCCAGTAAAGAGTTACCAGATGATTTTACCGAATTAATTCAACGTTCGATAGACAATTGGTTAGATGGTCCCCTTTTTGCTCAAGAGATACTTGCTACATTATTTCCAAATAATTCTGTAAAACACAATGACCGTTATGGAGTCTTAGATAAGGTGAGAAATGCTTCAATGATCCATCCGAAGGATTCAATTCTTTACAATTGGAGTAGTTATGTTACAAGTTTGATGAATAGCGAAGTTATTTCCAGTACTTCAATGAGAAATTACATGAAGTTATTCCCGCATAAATGGTGGTATGATGATTCATCAAACTGGTTATTGAATCAACTAAGTAGTTCTGCCGGAAGGCGATGGTTGGCAGCCAATAGATTGCCTTGGCCAGCATTAATTGCTAGATTGGATGGAGAGGTCTGTGGTCCTCCGGGCTTTGTTAAGCGTTTTACCAGAAACATACCAACTAGTGGAGAGATAATTTTTATTCCGGTAATGACGGACTGTGAGGCTAAAGATTCTTTAATGGATTTGTACGATATGGTTTCAAGTCTAGAAGAATCAACTGATGTTGTGCCTGGTCGAACTCATCCGATGGTTGGATACTTGCTTAGAGAGTTCAAAGAATGGCCAGACTTTTCGGCAAATATATTCGCCGAAGGGGATAAGGAAATCGCTTCCTTATTATTTGGAATATCTTTTTACAAAAACCTAGTATGAACGATGGCTTCATTTAGCATAACGATTAGACAAATTTGCCGCACTAGCAACATCGGGCGGAGCTACTGTGAAATTGCAATGAAGTCCGATACCAATGTGCGGTCCGCTATCGAAGACCAAAATGACCCTTAGGGGAGTGATTTTTGGTGCAAAAGCGGTAAACCAATTGATAGGTTATGGGTCCTTGTGCGACGTCAGGATGAACTCAAGACAACCACCCTATCAAACAGCACGCCCCAGCACCGAGGGTCAGGCCTTGGAGCATTGCGATGAAATAGGCCGTTAGGAGCTGGGGCACAGTGCTCATTTTTTTAAAGGCTACAAATAGCCATACTTACTAAAATTTTAGCGATTAACTCAAAGGCGAAACTGATTACAGTATAATCATGGCAACCGGTTCGAAGTTTGAATGTTGCTTGGTTGGAGGGACCTTTGACAGGTTTCATGCCGGTCACAAATTACTACTATCAGTAGCAATTTCAAGATCTAAAAGCGTCGAAATACATGTGGTTAATGATATATTAGCCAGTAAAAAATCCAACCTAATACAATCATACGAAGATCGGGCGGAAAAAATTTTTGATTGGTTGAATCAGAAATCTCATCACGGTGTAAAAATATTCACACTCGATGACGCATTTGGACCTGCCCCTGTGCATAAAAAAGCGGATGCAATAGTAGCAACACCGGAAACAACCAGTAATTGTAATCAAATAAATCGCATGCGGAAATCTTCAGGCTTGGGTGAATTATCGATACTAGAAGTTCCTCATATGATTGATTACTCAGGTGCCATTATCAGTAGTACTAGAATTAGAAGTGGAGTTATTGATACGGATGGTAATCCATGGATTGAACATGATAAAACACAACAAATGCTGAAGATGAACTCCTCATTAGATTCTGAACTAAAAACTCCAATGGGTTCATTGTTTCCAGGACCTGAAGATTTACCAGAGGTGGCAATGACTGAAGCATTAGAGTCTCTATCAGCAAATCATGGTTCTATTGTCGCAGTTGGGGATGTATCCGTTGCAACCATGTTAGATTTGGAAATAGTTCCGGATATCGGGATAATCGATGGCATGACGAAACGGCAAGAGTTAGATGATTCGGAAAAAGTATCTACTGTACAGTTTCAAAATCATCTGCACAGTAATAATCCACCGGGTCATATCTCACCAGCCATGATAAGTTCAATAAAAGAGGCATTAGCAAGTAATCAAAAGACATTAATCAATGTCAAAGGAGAAGAAGACTTAGCCCCAATCATAATTCATTGCTTAGCGCCAATTGGTACTGTGGTTATCTATGGCCAACCAAGAGTTGGTGTAGTGGTTCAAATTACTTCTCTGTCAGTAAAAGAAAGATGTCGAAATATATTATCACTGTTTGAGGTGATTGAATGACTGATTTAGGGAATCCGCTAATTTCAATCACTGTATGTGTGAGAGACGGAATAGATTGGGTAGATGGCTGCCTAGAAGCGTTAAAAAATCAAACCTATCGGCCACTTGAAATTATTGCAGTTGATGACGGTTCTACCGATGGCTCGAAAGATAAATTGCTTGCATGGCACGCACCGGATGATGAAATCCCAACCAATATTTTAATTCAAGATGCAGAAGGTTTGTCAGCAGGACGTAAGTTAGCTTTGGATAATAGCCGGGGTGAATGGGTAGCAATTACCGATATAGATGTTCGACCATCACAAAACTGGATTTCCAATTTGTTTAGCGAGTCCACTCCATTAACTAGTGATGAAAAAATCGTAGCCGTTACTGGCCGAACAATATTTGAGCGAGCAAATGATCTAGTTAGCCATCTGCGCTCGGTAGAAATTGAATCAAAGTATCGTTCACGACCAAGAAGAACAAGTTTGGCTAACGGACCTTGTTCAATGTTTCATCGTCAATCTTTAATCGAAATTGGTGGTTTTCATCCTAGTTGGTATCATGCAGAGGATATGGAAGTTAGTTTGAAATTAATTGATAATGGTGGGACTATTGTTTACGCTCCTGAAGCAGTAGTTGCCCACGTTGCTGAATCTGGTAGAAAGCGATTCCTTGCTAAACGTTTGAGAGATGCTCGGGCACACGTTAGAATTATGAGAAAATATCCGAAACGCCGTAGGAAGGGGCCAGACTTAGATTTCATCGGCAGTTCAACTATGGTTCTTGCCGTCCTGCCGTTATGGGTAATTGCGATTGCAAGTAGTTTACCATTTTTTTACCTGTTTGTTACCACAAATGATCGGAATTGGAATGAGATTGAAACATGGTGGCAAACAAATGTCTTATTGGTCTCCATTTCGATGATTGTAATACAAGAATTAATTCTATGGCGCGGTCCTTTGGGGGTTGTCAATCGAAGTGCTCTAGTAACCAGTGAAGGAAACAGAGTATTGGTTTACTTTGGCTTGAAGGGTTTGATTTTACAATGGAGTTTATCATTGTGGCGTGGCCTAATTCTTGGGATAATAGATGGCGTATTGAAGAGAAACGGTCACGATTTCTAATTCAAGCCTTTATTTCTTCTGCTTCTGGTGAATTAGCTGAATAGTTCAAAGCAAATCCAAAAGCCATTAGGCCAATAGTTACTGAATATACTCCAGGGTCAATCCATCCAGTTGCACATATACCGAAGTAAAGATAGTTGACTACACCGAGTAGTAAGCACCACGCACCAAGTGTCTTGAACCAACCTCCAAGGTCAGGGTCAGCTAGGGACATCCAGATATCATTGACGAAAATTGATTTGAGCCAAGATTGAATTCCACCTTCTTGGTGGTTTATTGTCCTCAAACCGATTGCTGCTAATCCACCACATAGTGCGATGAATACCGCATCAGAGATTACAAAACTGGAAGCAGTGTCTAAATCTTCAAAAGCCTTGTTAGTTGCTTCAAAGGTAAATACTCCTCCCCAGGAAACTCGGTAGTTAGGGTGAACTTCACCCATCAGGTTGAGGACTGCTAGGAATATTCCCAACATACCAATACCAACGAACCAGTTTGACATAGTTTTGGATGGGTTCAGAATCATCTGAACAAATCCTTCTTCCGTCTCATTAACTTCGCTCATGCGCTGCCCACCTGCCATGTGATTATAAGTACACCGAACCATAAAAAGATGTTAAAATCACAATCTAGTCTGATATTTGTAGATATTATTGAACATTCCTTGTAATTCTGGTTCGGAGTTTGTCATTATTTCACTAGGATTAATGTTTTGTGGAATGCAAGAATTAATTTCTTTGGAACGTCCATAACGTCCCTTACTTATTGTTCTAGCAGTAATCAGCCCCAACATGTCCAAATTAGAGATTAAACCAGAAACCCTTCTTTGGGTCAGCGCATTGGTACCTAAATACCGGCATGCTTGAGAGTAAATTGAATAAACTTCTCCGGTTTGTATATTTTTCAAACCGTTCCTTTCATTGATTAAAATTGATGAAAGGACAATCTTTTGTTGGTTTGGTAATTTTGCTATTACCGGCGTCATTTGGTCTGCTTCAATTTGATGCTGAGCAATTTTGACGTGACTTTGCTCTACTTTGAGCGAACCGCCTAATTCTGCTTTTTCAGCAGATACTCTAAGTAAATCAAGTGCGCATCTCGCATCTCCATGTTCTTGGGCTGCTAGAGCTGCACACATTTCAATAACGCCATCTCCAAGAACATTTTCTTGTAAGGCTATAGTGACTCTTTCTCTGAGGATATCTTGTAATTGTTGGGCATCGTAAGGATTGAAAATCACATCGAGTTGTCCAAGTCTAGATCTAACTCTAGGATCTAGGAAGTCTGTGAATTTCAAATCATTGGATATGCCAATTACACATGAACGTGCCTTCTTTAGCGAAGAATTCAGGTTGGTCAAATTGTACAATAAGTCATCACCAACTTTCTTGACCAAGTGGTCAATCTCATCTAGAACTATGACAAATACTCCCTCTCTAGAGTCCATACGCTTTACCAATTCTCCAAATACTCGGTCAGTTGGCCATCCTGTGAATGGTATCTCATCAATCTCATAATCTTCCAGCAATGAATTCCCAATATGGCTTAACACTCTGTACTGAGTATCGATTTGACGGCAGTTGACAATTATTGATTGAACCGGGCGGTCTAATTGCTTGCCTTTTTCTTCAAGTTGGTTACAAACATAATTAGTGACGGCGGTTTTTCCTGCTCCTGTAACACCATACAATGTCATGTTAGAGGGAATGTGTCCTTTCAATGCTTCAACGAGGTTAAACGAAAGAATTTCGATTTCGTTTTTCCTGTGGGGTAGATTTTCTGGGTGGTAATTATGGCGGAGGAATTCCTTATTTGAGAACAAAGTGTTCCGAGAGAGATAACCATCGAATATATTCTCAGTCAACTCTTTATTCCTCCTTCAAGTCGGCAAATCCCAATAAAGACAAATGCGCGATGACTCTCCCAGTCCGAGTCCCCCTCATAAGCATGCCTTATGGATTTGATTTTCAATACACAATTAGACACCAATTCCGGGTGAAATATTTTTTATTACTTTTCGCCAACTTGCCAAAAATTATCCCATGAAATGACTGCTCCATCATCAACATGGTAGACATTATTTTGGTGTTGTGGAAATACCTTTTCAGTTATTTTTTCAAACGATGAATTTGCTGAGTCGATGAAGGTATGAGTTATGATGAATTTCTTGTCGGTGTGAGATTTACTTAATTTATCAATATCTGATGGTTTATGATGGTGTTCACTTGGTACCCATTCAGG
>JAQXFJ010000027.1 GCA_029250385.1 Candidatus Poseidoniaceae archaeon
AATGGTGAAATCTACAACCATCTGGATTTACGTAGTAAGCTAAGATATAACTGGAAAACCTCAGGTGACTCTGAAGTTATTCTCGCCCTTCATGAAAAGTATGCAAAAAAAGTTGCCAATGTTGGTGATATTAATCACACAGATTGGGTTAAACAATTGAATGGTATGTTCAGTTTTGCCTTGTGGGATAGTGAAAATCGAGAATTAATACTGGCAAGAGATTCGCTTGGTATCAAACCATTGGTTCGCACTATCGTTGATGGTAGCCTGTTGTTTGCTAGCGAAATAAAGGCATTTCATGCACATGAATCCTATCAACCAGCAATCGATGAAACTGCCTTAGCGTTAAGATTAGCATGGGAATATTGCTTGGATTCCTCAACTTTGATTGAAAATGTACATCAGGTACGTCCCGGTACTGTAGAGATCTGGCGAGAAAACGATATTGGCCAACCTTACTTACATTCAGCAACAAGTTTTGAGCGTCAGCAACTAAACCCTGTTGATACCTGGAATCCTGATTTAGAGGCAAAAAGTTTGCTTGAATCGTTCACCTACAGTGTTCAAGAACGACTTATGGCTGATGTCCCGGTTGGCATTGTCCTCTCTGGTGGTCTTGATTCCTCATTAGTTGCCGCAGTTGCCAGTGATGCTGCAATGCGTGAAGCAAAACCAGTACCTGCTTGTTGGACTGTCGCTGAAAGCGAAGATAATCCTGATTGGCTTGCTGCAGAAGAAGTTACCAGTTCGCTTGATTTAGCACATCATACCAAAATTATGTCAAGTGACGGGTTTGTCAAAGACATTCCAAAGCTGGCCTATTATGGTGAAGATCTGGATGTATCTGTGTTATTCTTCCAGCCACTTTTCAAAGAAATGCAAAAGCATGTCAAAGTTGGACTTTGTGGTCAAGGTGCCGATGAATTGCATGCCGGTTATCCGCGCTACAGGTCGTTAACCAAACATACCGAAGTAGTAAACTCTAGGCTTAATCAAATGGATCAATCAGTGACAAAGCCGATAATTAATCGTAATCTTGATACTAACAGTTGCTGGTATACGAGTAGTTTATTGCCTGAAGATTATACTAATAATTTGGAAGAATTCCTTAACTTTGAACTTGAGCGTGGTCAGTTGAGTAATTTCCAGTTAAGATTGGTAGACCGTCACTCAATGGCTAATTCTTTAGAAGTTAGAGTACCCTTCCTTGGTCAACAACATCGACAACATTCTTACCGCTTGCCAACTGATTGGCGTTTGCCTAACGATGGTTTAGAAAAAGCCGCATTAAGGTCAGCAGCAAGGTTAACTAAATTACCAAAGTCAATTACTGACAGGCCAAAACTTCCAGCAGGAACTGCAACATCACCAAATCAACTTCGTCAATTCCTAAGTGAGTTCTCTCATCTCGCAGGAGCAGTAGCAGAAAAACATCCTAAATTTAGTAAGCTACTGAATAATCAACCTGACATGGCAATCGGTCTAGGTTTGTTTGAGGCTTTGCACATTACCCAACCTCTACATAGTCGAACTAACTTTTCTATAGAATCATTGATTGATGAGGTGATGGCATGAATTTACACGAACTAACAACATTAATTGAAGACAAGAGAGCAGAAATTACCGCTTGGATGGAAAAAAAGCGGCAAGAAGTTTCCATTCCAATTTATGGTAGTGTTGATATTCGTGATGCGGGCTGGAAAATCGCCGTTGTTGATGCCAATCACTTTCCTGCAGGTTTCAATAATGTGGCCAAAGAGGATGAAGAACATCTTGCAGCGTTACTTAGGAATAATATCTTACGTCGTGATAAGAACTGTAAGTGGGTTCACCTATATCCGGAATCCCATACTAGAAATTCAGCATACGCAGAGAACCTACGGACTCTACAGCGATTGCTAAGAATGGTTGATTTCCGGGTGACTGTTGGTTCACCGGAACTTGAGGGGCATGGTTCCATTGCCGGTCTGTCAGGCCCCTTGAATCTAGATAATGTGGAGTTGAAAGATTTTGATGGTCAACAAGGAATTGCTATTGATGGTAAGCGGCCAGATTTGATACTTCTCAACAACGATTTGACTGAAGGCTTACTGCCTGGACTTGCCTCAAGTAGAGTATCCCCTCCCACTGAAATGGGTTGGCATGTAAGAAAGAAGTCAGATCACTATCAAGCCCTACAGGATTACGTCGATGAGATTGGTGAAATGTTGGGTATAGAATCATGGTATTTGATGACTGAATGGTTTGTTTCCAAGGATAAATGCCTAGATAAAGAGGCTTGTAGAATTGAACTTGCTGGCGAGGTAGACCATTTCCTTTCAAAGATTGGAGCGAGGTATCAAGCAATGGGGATTGATAGAGAGCCAGTAGTATTTATCAAAAACAATAGTGGAACTTATGGCCTTGGAATTTTATCGGTTAAGAATGGTAGTGAATTGCTCGAACTTTCAAATCGTAAAATGAAGAAATTAATGTATTCTAAAGGCGGTGTTGATGTAGAGGATTTCTTAATCCAAGAAGGA
>JAQXFJ010000052.1 GCA_029250385.1 Candidatus Poseidoniaceae archaeon
TGGATGTTCATCATGATCCATGTAGCCACCAGGTAATGTCCAAAATCCAGTAAAATGACCGCGTTTGACTTTAGCCAACATTATCTGTTCTGCGTCATTTCTAATTATCACTTTGGATACTAGTCGGTGAATACTTCGATAAATTGATTCTCTAGCAACTGGATGAACTGAATTATCCGAAATAACACTATCTTTCCATGCCCAATCTTCAGGCCAAGATATCTTAGGATAAGCTTTGATAACTTTGATTACTTGGTTACCAAAAACAATTCTTATGTTTATTTTTGACTCATATTCAATATCTTGATTAGCAACTTCTTCAATGGTAGGGAAGCGCAAAATTTCTTGGTTATCAACTCGGCCTTTGATAGGTTTTTGGGGGCCATTACCTTGTTGGTCAACAAGTAAGACTTTGCCGTCGTGTTCTAGATACACAACAACATCTGGGTGGCTCATATCTGCCCCTATATTCCATTATGTTTAATCATTGACAATAAAATCATAGACATTGAAATTATAGAATAAATGCTTCTAGGCCTTACCATGCAGATGCAGCAATTGAACACTGAGGTATGGGCTAAGACCTACTTGATCTGGGATGATGAAACAAAGGAAGCAGCGATAATAGATCCAGTTTATGATTTTACTAATTCCTATTTATCGACTATCCAACAAATGGGTTTGACATTAACAATGTGTATTGCAACACATACGCATGCTGACCATATTACTGGCTGTTTTACTATTGCTGAGTCTGTGGGCTGCCATTACGTCATGTGGCATTCTACACCGTCACTTGGTGTGTCTAAATTTGTAAATTCAGATAGTGTTTTGAGCCTTGGGAATCATTCTATGACCTTTTATCATGTCCCTGGTCATACAGAGGATTCGATGCTTGTAGTTACTCAAAAGCATGTTTTTACAGGAGATTTTCTGTTCACTGGAGATGGTGGTGTGGGGCGAGACGATTTACCGAGTGGCCGAGAACAGGCACACTGGGATTCACTAAAAGTCATGAACGGATTGTCCGGAGATTTACTAGTCTGTACTGGTCATGAAGCACCTGGTGTCGAAATGCAAACACTAGATTGGAATAGGGATAATAATCCAATACTCAAAATGAATAATTTTGCTGAGTATGCTGTTTGGCAAAAGTCTACAACAGAACAACTTGGTTATGTTTCTAAAATTAAAGTAGCACTTCCAGCCAATATTTTTGCAGAGATTCCTGATGAAATCCCTTGGATGTAATGACTTATTTTATCGGATTTTTTGGGATAATACCATCATTTTGACTCTTTGGTAATGCTTGTAAATCAGCAAAAGTCAGTTGTTTTGTTGGTGTTTCACTAATTTGTGTTAATCTTTCATCCATGGACATTTGAGCAATGAATTCTATCCTGCCTCGAGTTCTTGTCAAATCATATGACAAAGGTTCAAGATTTTTGACTATTTGATGCTCAAATTCGTCCTTGACTTTTTGTCCTCGCCAAACGGAGTAGCCCCATCGGTAGGCAATTCCAACGATTGCCGCCCCGTAAAGTAATAACAATATTGTTGCAGCAAAAACCACTGGGTTACCATCTCTTGCTTGATCTAGTAAATTTCTGGCAATCAAAAAGAGCAAACCGATTCCTACCACTGGTTTTAGAATACTCTCGAGCCACTGATCTACCGGAACCAATCTACCCTTTGCTGGGTCAACAAATACCAAATCTGATTCAAACGCAGTGTTTAGTACCCCTAGGATTCCGAGCATTATGATGTATAGTCCTGAAGCAATAATAAATTCACTAGGCGTAGATTCTAATTTAAAAATCCAATGAACGATTAACCAGGCAAATAGTCCCAAGAAAGCACCCTGTGGCACATAATTAAAATGTATAACATGGTTAGAAAATTCGTTAACTTTGCCTGATTCTTCTATTGAATCTCTGTGTGGTTTAGGGATATGTATGACTTGCCAATGTAGTATTTTTTCCATTTGCTTTAGAGTATTTATCAGTAATTTTTTCTTAATCAGTAGATACTCAATCAAGATTAGTATTGGCAACCCTAGAACTATTATTGGGAGAGCCATGATTACTGCCAGAGGAAAAATAATCAAAGTTGGTAGTAAAATAAAATGTGAAAGTGTTAGTGGATGAAATAAATCGGCTTCGATTAAGCGCTGCTTTGATGGTTTTATCTTTAGGCCCCTTGCTAAATCGTTTAGGGTTGTTCTAAAAGGAGAGACTTGACGCCCAGCATCAATAATTTGTCTCACAGAGTTGCGATACTGAGATTCTTCATGACCAATTCCAATGAAGAAACTCCAAGCTAATCTCATTGGCAAGGCCATTACTATTGGTATTGACAGGATTGCTGTAGCCCACAGCAGTCCAGATACATCTAGTTCCGCAGCCATGTCCCGCTCAAACTGGTCTAACTGCTAATCCGGTTTGAATAGTTTGGCTGACAATTAAAGTTGTGTCAAGTTTATCGACCATGGGGGTTTCCCGAATATATGGGCAGAATTGCGGTAACAGACGGTATTTCTGAGGAAGCAAAATCTTTGCTCGAGAAAAACGGTCACGAAGTTGTAATTAAATTCTATTCAATGGATGAGCTGCTAAATGGTGTTTTGTCAAATTTTGATGCAGTAATTGTCAGAAGTGCTACTAAAATTACCGCTGAAGTCATATCTGCTTCCAAGCCCGGAATCTCAGTTATCGGAAGGGCTGGGGTAGGTGTCGATAATATTGACCTCGCAGCAGCCGGTAAGGCTGGAATCTCGGTTGTTAATGCACCTAGGGCTTCAACCCAGTCAGTGGTTGAATTGACCATTGGACACCTTTT